>JAUVLS010000271.1 GCA_030600625.1 Bacteroidales bacterium | reverse complement strand
TTTCATAAAACCAATTCATTTTAATTTTTTTCACATTACTATTAGTATCAATAGTTTTAATAAGTTCAATTATTCTTTTTGATGATGAAGTATTAACATAATCCAGCTTAATATCAATTTGGACCTGTTCAGCAGAAAGTTCTCCCACCCAATTAAATAATGGGTTATAAAATTTACGCGGATCTTCGGGTAATGATTTTCCTTTAATACTCAGTTGTCCTGACCTTTTGAAGTCAATTTGAGGAGTTGAAGGCGTACTAAGTATTTTTAAATTATCCATACCAGCTTATAAATGTTCTTATTAAAAATTAATCACATTACAATTTAGCTATATTCATTTAATTATAAAATCATTTATCCCCTTTTTTGACTAAAATATTTTATTCATCCAGATCAAAAAGTTTAGCAACTCTTGATTTCAATTTTTTACTTGATTCTTCTCAATTATATTTTTTAACTCTTTCATCACTCGTATCGTAAAGAATCTGTAGGATTTTTCATAGCAGCTCTTACGGTATGAAAAATATTGGTTATAATTGCAATAACCAGTGCTCCTGCAATTGCAATTACAAAATAATACCAGCTTAAATTAATTCTGTAAACAAAATTATTTAGCCAGCCCGACATGTAATAATATGAAACAGGTATGGCAATTACACTTGATATCAATATCAATTTTATAAAATCTTTATTAATTATTTTAATAATATTCATTGAAGAACTTCCCAGTGCTTTCCTTATTGCCACTTCTTTTGTACGCTGAGTAACAATGTAAGCCACCAAACCATATAATCCAAGGCAGGAAATTAAAATACAGATTAATGCAAAAATACTGAACACTTTCATAGAATTAATCTGATTCTTATATCGATTCTGAAACATCTCATCCATAAAATAACCATCGAATGGCGATTTTGGGTATAACTCTGTCCACTTTTGTTCTAAAAATGAAAGAGAAGATGCTATTTTTTGTGGATTTATCTTAACCATTACCCTGTAAAATCTTTCCGGATAATAGAAATATGCTGCCGGTTCAATCGGGCTTAATAACGAATAATAATTATAATCCCGAATAACACCTACAACTGTAATGTTTAAGCCTGTACTATCTTCATAAAATGGATGAAACTCTTTACCTATTGGATTATCCCAACTAAGTTTTTCAACAGCAATCTCATTAAGTATTACAGCATGAGCTAAATCAGTAGAATATTCTTTACTGAAATACCTGCCTTCAACAACAGGAATCTCCATCATCTGGAAATACGAATCATCAACAAATCCGAACCGAACCATTAAGGCAGTTTCGGATGAATCAACAACATGAATCTGACTTTGAGACCCACCAACTCCTGTAGCTCCCGAAGCTAATGAAACAGAAAGAATATCCGGATTATTATCTAACTCACTTTTGAACAATTCCATTTGTTTAACTCGTTGTTCATTATCTGTTTCATGAAAAGATATGGCATACACAGCCTCGTCATTGTATCCTTTATCTTTTTTATGGAAATAGTTTACTTGTGCTACTGAAACCAAAGTTGAAACAATAATTATAATTGATATTGCAAACTGAATAACAACCAGTATTTTTCTTAAAGTGCCAGCACCACCTTTTTGAGTATTTACCGCACTACCTTTTAAGACTTGTACGGGATTAAAGCTCGATAAGTAAAATGCAGGATAGCTCCCTGAAAACAGGCCTAATATTATAACAAGTAATACTAAACCTATGCTAAATACCAGGTTGTATAAACTAATTTCAAGTTCGGTGCCAAGTAAATCATTTATGTATGGTAATAACAATTCGACTAAAATAATAGCAATAATTGTTGAGATGAATGTTAAAATAAACGATTCACCAATAAATTGAAATATTATTTTTTCTTTTTGTGCTCCTGCAGTTTTTCTAATACCCACTTCACGAGATCGCTTTACAGCTCTTGCTGTTGAGAGATTGATATAATTTATACATGCTATAATTAAAATAAGCAGGGCAACTGCAGAAAAAATATAAACCTGATTAATATCTCCCTGCTTGTAATTATAGGTCTGAAATTTTATATGTTTTGATTTTAAATGGATATCTAAAACAGGTTGAATATACATGTCTAATTGGGTGTTCCATGATTCTTTTGTATATTTTTCAATAAATTCAGGAAATTTACTTTCAAACCTCGTTGTATTTGTTCCATCAACCAGCTGGATATAGGTATCTAACGAATTACTGCCCCAGCTTCTCATCCACTCATATCGGGTTTCCATTATAGTAAAAGGCATAAGCATTTCGAAATATATATGCGAATTCCTTGTCATGTTTTTCATCACAGCTTTTACAATGAAGGGTTCGTTAGCAATTTCCAAAACCTTGCCCATAGCATTATCAATAGAATTAAAATATTTAAGGGCTATTTTCTCAGAAAGAACTACCGAATTTATTTCTTGTAAAGCATCATCAGAATTTCCTCTTAACAAATCAATGCTAAGCATATTAAATACATTAGTATCAGCATAACTTGTACTCTCCTCATTAAAGCTTTTATCCTGATAGGTGACAAAAAGAGTACCACCGTTAGTTATTCTCATGCTCTGTTTAACTTCAGGAAAATCATTTTTTAATGCAGCAGCTAATGGGCCCATGGTTACAGCAACATGCTGTTCGCCAACACCCGGAGGATATTGAATCTCTACTATACGATACTTATTCTTAGCATCTTCAATATGTTTGTTATAACTAAGTTCGTTCTGAACATATAATAGAATGATGAGAAAACTGGTTATTCCAACAGCTAATCCAAAAATATTAATAAATGAATATGCTTTTTGACGGAATATATTTCGAAAAGTAAGAATAAGGTAATTTTTAAACATAGTATATAAATTTTAGATCAAAGCAAAGACGAATACTAAATAAACTTGATGCAGCTATTTC
>JAUVLS010000064.1 GCA_030600625.1 Bacteroidales bacterium | reverse complement strand
ATTGCAAAAAGAAATGACAGCTGCTTATGTAGGTATTGATCCTACAGCAAACTCATTACATATTGGGCATCTGGTTAGTGTTATGATGTTAAAACATTTTCAGGCTGCAGGTCATAAACCATTTGTTTTAGTTGGTGGAGCTACAGGAATGATAGGTGATCCTTCGGGGAAATCGCAAGAAAGAAATTTACTTGACGAAAAAACTTTGCATTATAATCAAGATTGTTTGAAAAAACAACTTGAAAAATTGTTGGATTTTAGTTTATTTTCAAAAGTAGAGCTACTAAAAGATTATATACCTTCAAAAGATCGTTTAAATACTATCGGTTATATAAATAGGAATTGCAAAACGAGTAATCCAGAGACTCTAAACAATGTTGTTAATAAGGTTGACGAATTAATTAATAAATATAATGTTCCAAAGGAATATAAATCAAAAATTGTTAGAAATAATAATGCCGAAATGGTAAATAATGCCGATTGGATGAAAGAATATTCATTTCTTGAGTTTATTCGTGATATTGGCAAACATATTACCGTGAATTACATGATAGCCAAGGATTCTGTTAAAAAACGAATTAGCGAAGAATCTAAAACAGGAATGTCTTTTACAGAGTTTTCATATCAACTGGTTCAGGGAACAGATTTTTATCATTTATACAAAACCAAGAATTGTAAATTGCAGATGGGAGGATCCGATCAGTGGGGAAATATTACAACCGGAACGGAATTAATTCGCCGTAAAACGGGAGGAGAAGCATTTGCTTTAACATGTCCTTTAATTACCAAAGCCGATGGTAATAAGTTTGGAAAAACAGAGGAAGGAAATGTGTGGTTAGACCCGGAACTTACTACTCCGTATAAATTTTACCAGTTTTGGGTAAATGTTTCTGATGAAGATGCTGAAAAGTATATCAAAATTTTTACCATGTTATCAAAAGAAAAAATTGATTCTTTAGTTGAAAAACATCGTGAAGAACCACATTTGAGAACTTTACAACAAGGCCTGGCAAAAGAAATGACTGTAATGGTTCATTCTGAAAATGATTATAATACAGCTGTAGCTGCATCAAAAATCTTATTTGGAAAAGCAACAACCGAAGAGTTAAAAAATATCGATGAAAAAACATTTTTATCTGTTTTTGAAGGAGTACCAATGTTTGATGTTGAAAAATCAAAAATTGAATCAGGAATTAATGTTTTAGATCTGTTGGCTGAAAAAACTCAAATTTTTCCTTCCAAAGGAGATTTAAGAAGAACCATTAAAGGTGGAGGAGTGAGTATTAATAAAGAAAAAATCCAATCAGAAGAAATATCTCTTGGTTCCGATCGTTTATTGAATGATAAATATATACTGGTTCAAAAAGGAAAGAAAAATTACTTTTTGATTAGGACAATATAAATCTTAGTGGCAGTTTAAATTTTACCATTAAGGCACTAAGAAAAAAATTATCATTATGCAAGATAACGCCAACTATAACTTCAACTCTATGGATATTATTCGATTTATGTTTAAGCACAAATGGCCGATAATTGTTGTAACATTAATTGCTGCCATTGCCTCCGTAATTGTTTCAATGACAATAACTCCAAAGTTTAAGTCATCTGTAATACTATTTCCCAAAACGCAAGTTTCGGTATCGCATGCACTAACAACGGCAGAGCTGATTGATCCTGATGATCATATTATGAACTTTGGCGATGAAGAAGCGACGGAACAGCTAATTCAGACTCTACACTCAGAAAAAATTAGATTTGCAATCATCGATAAATTCGATCTTTTAAATCATTACAATATTGATTCGGAAGGAGAATTTCCAATGACTAAGTTACACGAAGAATTTTCTGATAATATCAGGTTTAAAAAAACAGAATATCAGGCAGTTCAAATTGAAGTTCTGGATACTGATCCACAGATGGCCGCTGATATTGCGAACGAAATAGCTTCTTTGCTTGACGAAACTTTAAATAAAATGCAGAACGATGTTGCGGTTGAAATTTTAAAAGTGGTTGAAGGAGAGCGCGGTCTGTTAATATCTGAGATAGAGCAAATAGAAATCTCATTAAAAGCTTTGGGAAACAAAAAAACCGATCCTAAATATATTTCGTTAAGCGAACAGCTTGTGAACGAAAATAAACGCTTAAGCGAATTAAAATCAAAATTGGTTGAGGCACGAGTAAATGCAAACCAAAATTTACCACGAAAATTTACGGTGGCAAAAGCTTATCCTGCCGAGAAAAAGGCTTATCCGGTTCGCTGGTTAATTTGTGCTGTTTCCACTATTTCAGCATTTGTTTTTGCTGTATTAATGATGCTTTTTATTGAGAGATATAAAGATCTTTTGAAATTTAAACAATAAAGCTTTGTCAAAGAATAAAATTCTTTTTTATTCTGTCTCACTCATTTTCATAGCCATTAACATTCTGTTTATAGCTTATGATTTTTATTATATTGCATTCTTACCTGTAATTCTACTTTTTTTATTTGCCAGTTTTATATCCTTAGATAAAATTCTTTTAGCTGTTGTCTTTTTCACACCACTTTCTATTCAGTTAGATGATTTACTCCCGGGTATTCCAGTTAATTTATCATTACCAACAGAGCCTTTACTTCTGGGGATTTTTGTTTTGTTTATATTCAAATTATTGCTGGATGGTAAGTTCGATAAAAAAGTATTATTACACCCGGTTTCAATAGCGATTTATATAAATCTTTTTTGGATTTTCATAACCAGTTTTACCAGTACAATGCCCGGAGTATCTTTTAAGTTTTTATTATCGAGGCTATGGTTTATTGTAGCTATGTATTTTTTAGCTACCCAGCTTTTTAAGGAATACAAAAACATTGAAAAATTTAACTGGTTTTATATAGTATCTCTTATAATAGTTATTTTTTATACAAACATCAGGTTGTCAGGTTATGGATTAGATAATCAGCATGCATCAAACTGGGTTGTTTGGCCATTTTTTAGCGATCACACATCGTATGGAGCCATGCTTGTAATGTTTCTTTTTCCTTTGTTTTATTTTTTAACAAGAAAGCAGGATAATTTATTTGCTAAGCTTTCCACTACAATTGTTTTTGTTATTTTTATTATAGCAATTATTCTTTCATACACACGAGCAGCCTGGTTAAGTTTATTTGCCGGAATAGGATTGTTAATTATTTTTAAACTAAAAATTAAGATTAGATATGTTCTCATAGCAGGATTAGGTATTGGGCTTTTGTTTTTTGCTTTGCAAAATAGAGTACTTGAGGGTTTAGAAAGAAATGAATCAGAATCATCAGGAAAATTTTCAGAGCATATAGAGTCAATGGCTAATATAACCTCCGATGCATCAAACATGGAACGAATTAATCGCTGGAAATGTGCCATTCGGATGTTCAAAGAAAAACCGTTTTGGGGTTGGGGTCCGGGAACATATACTTTTCAATATGCGCCGTTTCAATTTTCTTACGACAGAACGATTATTAGTACGAATTTCGGTGATCTGGGGAATGCTCACAGTGAGTATTTAGGGCCTTTATCTGAATCCGGGTTTATAGGAATGCTTTCGTTTATGCTTGTCGTTTTTATGGCTTTTAAAACAGGATACAGGGTTTATCACAATGCCAGGTCTAAAGAGATAAAGGACTTTTCACTTTATATTATTTTGGGTTTATCTACCTATTTTATACACGGGATTTTAAATAACTTTCTCGACACTGACAAAGCATCAGTTCCTGTTTGGGGATTTATAGCTATGCTTGTTGCTTTTGATGTTTATCATAAGGAGAGGAAAGAAATAAATCCGGATTAAACCCTTTCTATATTTTAGAATCATATATTTGTTTCAAAAGATTTTATCATGCTCAATATATTTACTTTATACCAAAGTATATTTGCATCTTTTCCAAAGTTTCAAACTTTGGAAAAGTTATTAGTATAATTCATATATTTTCAGACGATTTGCATTATATATGGACGATTTATTTTATGGTCGAAAACCAAAATCAAGAAAACTCCCATTATGGATAGGTGTTTAATAACACATCTAAAAAAGACAAACCCATTCAAAGTAATTCAAAAAAAAGCATAACATTAATTCTGAAATTTTATCTTTGCATGCTTAAAATTAAATAATTCCTCTATTCCTTTTGTATAGAATGCAGGTATTTTAATGCAAGTATGATTTGTGTTAATGTTTCTAAAAATCTAATAATTTATTTAAATAAATGTTTTAAATCAAAATGAAATCTATGAAAAAGTATTCTGAAAAACTTAGGATTGCACTGTGTACGCTGAGTATAGTTTTTTTTACATTCAGCAGCCATGCACAGGAGGAGCAATCTGATCAGGGTAATACCATTAACTTTGGTATAAAAGGAGGTGTAACCTTTCATGAATTTACAAATCAACCACCTCACACCGGAGGAAAGATGGGTTTCTCCGCAGGTGTATTTGGTTTGTATGAATTTAGTGACTTGATAGCTTTGCAAATGGAGCTGGGCTATTTTCAACAAGGAGGAACATATATCCAGTTTAAAGATGATACAAGATTTGGAGTTCCTGAAAGTTATATTTCAAAAAACGTAAAAAATGCTTCAGTAACCTTGCACAATATTTATGTTCCATTACAGGCAAAATTAACAGTTTTTTCTCAATCTTACTTGCCCAAATTGCTTATTGGTCCTTATTTAGATGTAAATTTTGCGGCAACTGAAAGTTATCAAAAAACTGGCGAAATAGAAGATGACATTTATGTTACAACAAACGGAGATGCAGTAGTAACGGATCAGTATGAGATGTTTCAGGTTGGAGCAGTTGCAGGAATAGAATTTAATATTCCGACAAATGCAAACTGGCATATGCTTTTGGGTATAAGTTATAAATATGGAATAATGCCAGTAAAAAAATCATACAGTTATATTGATTATTATGCTGTTACTGAAGATTTTAATTCTAACGCATTGTCTATTACATTAGGAGTTCAGTTTTAAATAAATAATTAAAAATAAACTATAATTAATAAATTAAATCAATTAGAATGATGAAAAAGAAAATTTTTAAAACCATGATTTTGCTAACTATGTTAGCAGGAGTTTTTTTTACAGCTTGTGAAGACGAATTTACAGAAAAAGATGCACTGGATGCGCAACAAACAATTGATGTTTCAATATATGTGTACGATCCAGCTACAGATTCCAGCTTAGTAAATGCAGCTGTTACAATGGTTAATGGAGGGGAAGCAATTACTATTCAGACTAACGAGTTGGGTATTGCATACTTTACTAAAATTAAAATTGGGGATAATGTTTTAGTACGTATTGAAAAAGAAGGTTATATCAAAAGATTAACTGACTTTGATATTTCTACGGATAATTATCGTCAAAGCCAATATATGGAGAATATAGCTCTTTATTCTTTAACTCAAAACACAGCAACGATCAAAGGCAAGCTTGAAATAGAAACAGACCTTACTAATGATGAAACTGAATATGCTCCTGAAGGAACAAAAGTTTATGCATATTTAAGTTTAGGTGGTACTCCGATAGAATTTATTGCTATTGTTGATGCAAATGGTAAATATGAATTTACAGTACCTGCGGATTATTATGGAGTTTATTATGAATTGAGATATTCAAGTTTAGAATTGTCACAAACTATTGCTAAAAACGGAAATGAAGGAGATCCTGATTTCCCGGAAACATTACCTAGTATTGTTGATATAAATACCGTCTTTAATTCGTCAGGATATGCTATTAGTATTCCATATGTGCGTTCAGTTTATGCTGTAGTTGATAATAGTGCAACGCATGATGAAACTGCCATTATTTATAATGTTGACGTAAACAGTGATGGAGAAGTTTATGATATTGATTTTAGCGATAATGGTTCAGGTTATACTGACATCTCTGTTGATGTAAACATAGTATCTTTGTTTGGTGGTAGCGGTGCTGTTGTTAGTGTTGATGTATCAGGAGGTTATCTATATGATTGGAATGTAAATATAACTGATGTAGGATCCGGTTATCCTACATTTTATTATGCTAACCAGGCTAGTATCGATTCCCCTTATTTACCATCATATGTATCTAATTTGAGATCAGGCGAAATCCGAATAATAAACGGAGATTATGGTACTGGTGTATATAGAGACGAAGAAATACAATAAAATTAATTTATATGCCAGTCTGCATTTTTGTTAACTGGTATTTCATATAAGAACTGAAATATATTTTTAAATGGTTGTCCTTATGCAATGGCAGCCATTTTTGTTTCATAAAAGAAGTGAAAGAGTTTAAACCAGAAATATATTTGATTAAATAATAAAATATTGAAAATTTCAATTCAGATTGATATGTAAGAAAAAGTATTATACTTTTATACTGAATTTAATCTACTTAAAATGAAAAGAAGACTTTTTTATGTTTTTCTGGTTGTGCTTACATGTAGTTTTGGTGCATTTGGTAATCAAAAAGATACTTTAGTAACTTTTTCTTCTGAAACAGAAGCCATTCAAAAAATAAATGAATTAATAGAACTTTCGGAATCGAATAGAAACCGAAATCCTGATAAATCGGTTGTTTATGGACTGTCTGCAATAAAAATCAGTAAAGAAATTAAAAATCACGAATTGCAGTGTTTAGCAGAATTTTCAACAGGCTTCGCATGCTACATTCAAAATGATTTCGAAAATGCCTTGATTCATCTTAATAATTCGCTGGAATTAAGCAGATTAAATGATAATAGCGAAGGGGAGGCATTGTCGCTAAACCGCATTGGTAATACATATCAGTTAATGGGCGAATTTGGGAAAGCTTTAAACTTTTATGAAGAGGCAATGACTATAAACAGGGATTTGCAGAACGATCAGGAAATAGCCCGAACATTAACTAACCTGGGAAGTGTTTATAGACTATATGGGAATTATGAATTGGCTATAAATCAACATCTTGAAGCTTTGTCTATCTACGAAGGGCTTCAAAATAACGAAGGAATAGCGTGGTCGGCCTTGAATATTGCACGATTGTTTAAAATGATGAAGAATTATCAAAAAAGCATCAACTATGTAAATCAATCCTTAAATATTTATCAGAAAATAGAAGAAGAACAAGAGATCAGTACAGGCGTTACCTTATGTTATAAAGAATTGGGCAGCATTTATTATGAAATGGGTAATTTGGATTATGCTGTTGAGTACAGTGAAAGGGTATTGGTAAGAAATAAATCAACAGAAAATAAACTTGGTATTGCAAATTCATTAAGTACTCTTGGCATGATATATTTCGATGCCGGAAATTATAAAAAATCGGAAGGATTTTTAATCCA
>JAUVLS010000085.1 GCA_030600625.1 Bacteroidales bacterium | reverse complement strand
AATGATGCAAGTTTATTCATTTTCTGTGATGCATCAATGGCATTTGAGATTAGCTCTCTTAAAAATATTTCATGATCTGAATAAAGAAACTTTTTGATAATTGGAAAGATATTCTCTGTAGTTACACCAATTTTACCTTTTTGCATTTTTTATATTATTTTAAGTTCAACATCAATTTATATGTGCCTTTTTTCAATATCTGTGCCAGAGAAATTTTCCTGACAAATAGACAGCAAATAACAAAAACTAATCAAATTAATGTGAAAATTTTACATAGCAAGTGCAGTAATCAAAACACAAACCACTCAGGAAAGATCATGTATAGTATTAACAAAGAAAGTATCAGCCCTGCAATAAATAGCAAGAATATTCTTGTGAACTTCCTACTTGCCTCTTTTTTTATCAGAAAATTCTTTTGACTAATAATACCTTTAATATTATTTTCAATACGTAGAATAATATTTTCATTCTTTTTGATAAAAGTATATGCTCCATAATGAAATGCTGATGAAACAATGTCAATATTATCATTGTCAGAATACAATATAACTTCGGAATACGAATTAATTTCTTTTATTCTTTTTAAAACATCAAGCACTTCAACCGGGTTGTTATCTTCATCTAACTCTAATGAGGTCGAAAGAAATATTATAAAAATTTCTTTTCTGGTATGTTCTATATGAATAAAATCTTCAAAAAAATCTTTGCTACGTGAATAAATTTTTATGTTGTAATCGTTAACCTCTTCGAATTTCGCCAGAACATCCCTGATATACGAATCATCGTCATCGATAAAAATAACATTAGTATTATGTTTTGAAATACGTCGGGCCATATAAGCTAAATTAATACTTAAATTTAAAACAATTATTATTACAAGTCAATAGTAAAGAGAAAATGAATCTATTCGATATTGTAATCCCGAACATCAATATCAGAATAAGCATTCCAGATACCTCGCTCAAATTTTAATCCATCGTATGAGAAATCGGGTCCGTAAAATTCGAATTGGCCTTCCAAACTTGGTCGCGATGGAGACAAATGATCATAAATAATCATTTCTTTTTCTTCATCATAAGTCAAGGTCATATTTGTTTGAGCATTGAATTCAAAAATCACCCGAGATATAGGGATGCTTTTATTTTTAAAAACTTTATTACCAAATACGGGAAAATCATTTTTATCAAAATATAGTATCTCAATAATTTTCTTTTTGGTTAATAAATTATTTAAATCGGCACCTAATAATGTATAGTATACTTTTCCCTTGTTCTTGTTGGTTATAATTTTATAATATAATGCACCATACCAGTTTTTATCATTTAATATTACCAACTCTGGCTTTTTAATATTATCTGAATCATCATTTAACTCATAAAAAACATAAGCTTTTTTTGATTTTTTATATTGAATAAATCCAAAATAGCGATGAGTTCTATCATTGTAAGGTAAATTCCAGGTTATAATTTGAAGTTTTTCGTCTTCTGATTTTATTATTCCGATATTTTTTAACGAATCAAAAGGATATGTAAAAGAGCTTTCATTTTTTAAAGCTTTCTTAAAATACTTAATTATCTGATCATTAATTTCAATTTTATTATTATCATCCCTTTCGCTAGCAAGTAATGTAAAATAATATTGTAAAGAATCTTCATAAAGTTCTAATTTCCCCTGGCTCCTATTATTTCCAAACATTTCCTGTTTCTGAAATAACATGATAATAATTAACAAAATAATTATCTTAGTATTATTTACTACTGAAGCCTTCTTCATCTATTAATATTATTCATTAATTAGTACTAACTATGTAAAATCATTTTTATTTTACAGATTCCTCAATTGATTCATTTAGAATATCACAAGCTTGTTTTATTTGATCTTCCGTAATAATTAAAGGCGGAGCAATTCTAAAAGCACTATCATGAAATAAAAACCAATCCATAACAAGGCCTTTATCAATAGCAATATCAATAACTTTTTTAACCTGATTAAAATCGTGTAACTCAACTGCCATAAACAAACCTATACCCCGTATTTCTTTTATTTCAGAATGATTTAAATACTTTCTAAATAAATCTCCTTTACTTTTAACATTGTTAATTATTTTCTCATTAATAAGTACATCCAAAGAAGCACACGCTGCGGCACACGAAACCGGATGACCTCCAAATGTGGTAATATGTCCAAGTATAGGGTTTGTTTTAAACCTCGACATAATTTTATTTGACGAAACAAATGCTCCTATTGGCATTCCTCCTCCCATTCCTTTTGCTATTGTCATTATATCAGGAACAATATTATATTCTTCAAATGCAAATAAATTACCAGTTCGGCCAAAGCCTGTCTGAATTTCATCGAAAATTAATAAAGCACCAACCTTACTACATCTTTCACGAAGTTTTGTTAAATAATTATCTTTTGGAAGTCTTATACCTGCCTCGCCCTGCACAGGTTCAACTAATACACAAGCAGTTTTTTCTGAAATCAAATTTAAATCTTCATAAGAATTAAAGTTTAAAAAATTTACATCAGGTAATAAAGGTCTAAAAGAGTTTTTAAACTCTTCATTCCCCATTACACTGAGTGCTCCATGCGTACTACCGTGATATGCATTTTTGAAAGAAATAATCTCAGATCGGCCTGTATATCTTTTAGCTAATTTTAATGCTCCCTCAATGGCCTCACTCCCTGAGTTAACAAAATATACCGAATTCAAATTTTCCGGTAATAGGCTTGTCAGTTTATTTGCAAATTCAACTTGGGGTGTTTGAATATATTCGCCATAAACCATTAAGTGCATATATTTCTCGACCTGATTTTTTACAGCTTTAACAACTTCAGGATGCAAATGCCCAACATTACTTACTGATACCCCGGAAATTAAATCAATATATGACTTACCTTTATTATCATACATGTATATGCCATTTGCTCGTTCAATTTCCAGTTGTAAAGGAAAATCAGAAGTTTGCCCTACGTGTTGCAAAAAAAGTTGTCTTTGCGAAATCATATTACCAATTTTTAAAACAAAAAAAAAGGGGATAAACCCCAATTTATTTCCCCATTAGGTTGATATCTTTCATGAATTTATCCTTGTACGCCTTCCCAATTGGTATTGCTTTAATTCCATCGTTACTCTTTATATAAATAGAATTATCCTCAATACGATTAATTTTACGAACGTTCACAATATATGAACGATGGACTCTTTTAAACTGAGAAACAGGGAATTGGCTTTCGATTGACTTCATAGTAAAATGTATTGTAAACTTTTCATTATATGAAATTACAATAACATAGTTCTCCAAAGCTTCAACCCAAAGGATATCGTCATATTTTAATTGTACAAGAGCTGAATTTTTCTTTATAAAAATTTCGTCTATTTCTTTTTTGCTCCTTGTATCATGGATGTTTTTTGATTTCAATACTGCTTTATAAAATCTTCCATAAGTAACTGGTTTCAGTAAATAATCCGTCACATCATAACCAAAAGCTTCCAGGGCATATTTTTCTTTTGAAGAAACAATAATCACCTGAGGTAAATTTATTAGTGTATTTAAAAAATCGATACCATCCATCTCGGGCATCTCTATATCAAGAAAAATCAAATCAATTTCTTCCGGATTCTTATCAAGCGCGTTGATAGCTTCTACGGCATTTTGAAATGAGTTTTTAAGTTCAAGAAAATCTGTACGAGTAATAAATTCTTCTATAACTCGTCTTGAAAGGGCATCATCATCAATTACAATACAATTCATACTTTTCGTCTTAATATTCCCAAAAATAGAAAAATTCTGATAAGTTTTGAAAATATTTGTTTTAAAAAATTACATTAATATACGAAAATTAATGATTAAATGTTATTTTTCTTAGATAAAAACTCATTAACAAGTAAGGATGAACTCTTAATTGTTTTTTTCAACCAAGTTAATTTTAATTCTTCTTTTTCAAAATCAGTCAGTTGCCAATTTATATTAGAGTTTCTTAACTTGCTTGTTAAATGATGAAGTATAATTGCTGCAGATACGGAAATATTGAAACTTTCAGTAAATCCATACATAGGAATTTTTAAATATTCATCGGCATTTTCAATCATCAATTCTGATAAGCCCATCACTTCATTTCCAAAAAACAATGCCACTTTTCCTTTTCCCAGATCAAACTTTTCTAAATTGACATCTTCTTTATGAGGACTTGTAGCCACTATTCTATATCCGCTTTCTTTAAGCTTTTTTATTGCTTCTAAAGTATTGTTCTCCGTTTTATTATACTTTATAAGATTCAACCATTTTGATGATCCTAAAGCAACATCAGGATTTACTTCATACTTATTTTTATTTTCGATAATATGTATATTCTGTAATCCTAAACAATCTGAAGTTCTTAATACTGCACTAGCATTTTGCGACTGATAAATATCTTCTACCGCAACGGTAATATACCGTGTTCTGTTCTCAAGAACTTTATCAAACATTTCAAGTCTATTATCAGTTACAAATTGCTTAAGAAAATTTATTAATTCAGCATTCATTGTATTACAAAAGATTTTATAAAAAAAGGGAGTACAATTAAATTGTACTCCCTACTATTTTTTATCAATATGTTTAATTAACAGCGTCAGCTAAATCGCTACCAGCTTTAAATTTAACAACATTTTTAGCTTTAATAGTGATTGGTTTTCCAGTTTGAGGGTTTCTACCAGTTCTTGCATTTCTTTTAGCTACAGAAAAAGATCCGAAACCAACTAAAGCTACTCTCTCACCTTTTTTCAAAGAAGTAGTAGTACCTTTAATGAAAGCATCTAAAGCTTTTTTAGCATCAGCTTTTGTTAAACTAGCTCCACCAGCAATTGCATCAATTAATTCTGCTTTGTTCATAATAAAAATTTTTTTAGGGTTAGTAAAATAAATATTTTTTTTAGCTTCTACATACAAATATAGACTATTTCCGATGTTTAGCAAATCTTCTACAAAAAAAAATAGCGAATTATTGATAAAAATGTTGATTTTGCTAATAATTGAACGAAAAAATGGTTGTTTTAGAGTAAAATCGTATATAGTTTCCTCATTCAGCCGGTTAATCGGCTATCTGAATTTTCCTATAATATTTTTTCGGAAAATTTTGCTCAAATAAAAATTAATTATACTTTTGCCCCGGAGAAATGGCAGAGTGGTCGAATGCGGCGGTCTTGAAAACCGTTGTACCGCGAGGTACCGGGGGTTCGAATCCCTCTTTCTCCGCCAAATTTTAAAGCAACCTACATAACGGGTTGCTTTTTTTATTTTTACATTGCAAATAAGGGATGAAAACCAAAGCGATGGCCAGGGTTCGAACGGCGAAGCCCTCACGAGCATTAGCAGAGTCAAATCATCAAATAAATTATTAAATCACTTTAAAATTAAGAAATAATGAAATAAGTAAGGATGCGAGTAATCCCTTCCCGTAAATCAACAAATTTCTAATTTGTATGATTTTACGAGGATGCTCGAATTTGTTTACAAATTCGGCACTTTCTCCGCCAAATTTTAAAGCAACCTACAAAACGGGTTGCTTTTTTATTTTATAAAAATTCGAATTGAGTTATTTTTTTGTAGTAAGCATTTAATTTTAACAACTCTTCGTGATTTCCCTGTTCAACTATCTTTCCCTGATCAATCACAATAATTTTATCTGCATTTTTAATGGTTGACAAACGATGTGCAATAACTATTGTTGTGCGATCCTTCATTAAGTACTGTAATGCTTTTCTTACTATTAATTCAGATTCGTAATCTAATGCAGATGTAGCTTCATCAAGAATTAATATTGGGGAATTTTTTAATAAAGTTCTGGCGATACTTATTCGTTGTTTTTCACCTAAGGATAATCTACCTCCATCTTCGCCCAAATCGGTATTATAAGCCAATTCCTTTTCAATTATAAAATCATGGGCAAAAGATAATTTTGCAGCTTCTTCTACTTCTTCTACAGTTGCATTTGGGTTTCCAAATAATATATTATTATGTATGGTATCATTAAATAATACCGGTTCTTGATTTACATATCCGAATAAACCTCTAAGAGAATCAATATTATAATCTTTCAAAGGAATACTATCAATTAAGACATCTCCAGAATCAGGATCAAAGAAACGAAGCATTAAATCAACAATAGTAGATTTTCCTGAACCTGACTGCCCTACCAAAGCAATAGTTTGACCTTTTTCTATTGTAAAATTTATTTTATCAAGCACAGAAGTAGAATCCTTATCATAGGCAAAAACTACATCTTTAAACTCTATTTTGCTTTTAAATTTAGGAATTATGATAGCATCAGGTTTTTCAGTAATTTTATACTCATGCATTAA
>JAUVLS010000231.1 GCA_030600625.1 Bacteroidales bacterium | reverse complement strand
AGTAATCATCATCGAGTAATATTGCTGATAAACTTGAGACATCATCATCAACAGGAATAGGTGTTAAATGGGTGTCTTCTTCTAAATCAATATCAGGAATTCTTGAAAAAAGCTCAACTTGTTTTGGAAATTCCTTATTTTCCGGATTCAAGAAGCGATAATATTTTCGTTTATCTTCACTTTTTTCTTTACGTTCGTAATCAGCTTCCTTAATAAATGCCCAAAACTGTTTAACAAATTCTGGCTTTAAAGCTTCTACAATTAGAATCATATCAATATCCTTAGTTGCTCTTGGTGTAAAACCTACATCATCTAAAAGAATATCACACGCTGTACCACCAATAATGATATAACTACCAGAAAAGTCCTTAAAATATTCTCTAAACTTATCTATTCCAATTACCATATATTTTCAATTATTTGTTCTAATGCCATTTCAATTCTTTCGTCCTGATTATCTCTAAAACATAAATAAAGAGACAATGGATCAACAAACCCACCTTTAGTTAGTAAGCCTGGATCATACAACCATTCTTCAATGCAAATATTTCCTTCATAGCTATTGATCTTCTTCAAATTTGTTCCTTCAATAAATTTTAAGAAACCGGGTCTAACAGCATAATATTCTATAGCTTCATCGTTAAGATCACTATAATGTGCAAGTGCATTTATGTTTGTCTTGTATACATTTTCACCTGCTGCCCAACCAGTATAATAACTACTTCTTTTGACAGGACTCATCATCATAGATTCTGTTTCATTCCATAATTCTCTATTATTTTTTTCAAAGCGTAAATACTTTTCTTTAGTACCTTCCAACTTGCAAATTCCTGCATTATGAAGAAAATAAGCTGCCCGAGTAATCGTCATAGGATTATAATTCAACTTTTCAGAAATACCTTTAAAATTTATTCCTTCCAAAGATTCAACCTGAATATGGTAAAGTAAAAGACATTGTGCTGCAGGTTGCATTGTTGTAGGTATTTCACTTTTAGTCATAGCATATTCTTTAAAATCTATTAGCAAATGTGGTATGTACATTTGTTTTCCAGGAATTATAAATGGAATTTTTTTTTCCACTAATCTCAAGCGGTTATATGCTTCAACAGGTTCGATTACTGCAATCATAATAGTATTAAAAACTTCTTGAGCAAGATCGAGATGCTTTCTAAGCTTATCTGTAGTAAATTCATCCTGAACAACCATTAAAACAACATCTCTATTAAATAACGTTATCTTCTTAAACTTATAAGTATTAACCATAAAAAATGGCAACCCCTTTAACTTATTAGGTTTTACATCTTTAATTTCAATATTTACACCTAATGTTTCTTGTATATACTCTTTAATAATCTTCATAATTATTTGTATATAAATATAATATCATACATATTGCACAATAACATCGCTTATGATATCATGCAAATATAATGATATTATGCTGAAAACCAAAACAAAAGAATGTTTTGATAATGAATTAGCAATTTATAATAGCATTCTGCTTAAATAAGTGATGTTCATTATACTTAACGTAACCCAGTTGGTTGGTTGTTAATTTCGTTTTGCCAATAGTAAAATCAGAAGTGTTTTGATGGTGATGTCCAAATATCCAATAATTGATATCCGATTTTTCAATAAGATTATATAGTTCTACTGCAAAGGCACTGCTTAAAACATTTCCTTTGTATTTCTTGGGATAATTAAAAAAGCTTGGTACATGATGCGAAACTACAATTGTCTTTTTTTGTCCGTTTTGTTTTAATTCCTGTTCAATAAATCGGATACATTCCTGATGCAATTGGTTATAATGAAAAGGAGTAAAAAGCTCCTTTTTATGTTTTATTACCTGAAAATCGGACATGCTTTGTTGAATAATCCATTGGTTTGCGGGATCTATCTTTGACCAAAGAGTAGAGAATATAAGCTTTAAATTATTATGCTTTACAGATGTATTGTTAACCAGGAAAACATTGTCTCTGATTTTCTCGTGAATGGCACCATCTTTTTGAGAGATATCGTAATAATAATATTCGTGGTTTCCCGGTACCCAATAAGTATATTTAAAATTATCAGAAATGTAATCGAAAAAATCACCATGGTTTTTCATTACTATAAAAGGAACAATATCGCCTGCCAAAACCAAAATGTCTCCTTTGGCCTGTAAAGGATTTGATTTCAGGAATTCATTGTTTTCAGAAAATTCCAAATGCAGATCAGAACAATATTGGATTTTCATGCCAGGTTATTTAATTTTCTAATATTGTAAAAAACAGCTAGAACAAATATAATGTAGGTTTTGTAAAATTTCTAGTAGAGTACCATATTTTAGTACTTATCTCGAAAAAATACTTAAACAAATTCAAAAATTGTATTTGACATACAATAAAATCAGGTTTAGTTTTATTTTGCATAGATTATCACAAATCGATAATAATTGTAGAAAAATACTATACAAATGATACATGATAAGTAGGTTCCAATTCCGTAATAACTCCGTATTAAGTCCGTTTGCACAGTTTTATAAAGTAGCATGTTATAGTAAAAATTTGAGAAGAGTACCAAAATTCGGTAATAATCACGAAAAAATACTAAAATAAATCAAACTATTGGCAATAGTTTAGTTTTGTTGCCAATGGTTGGAGTTTGAAATTTGTCTTTTTGTTAACCGAATTGTTCACCTAAATGGTGAATAATTATAGATTAAAATTTTTGAGAATCCCAAAAATCGAAGATTTCGGACTATATTAATCTTTTATTCCTAAACGCAATTCCAGAACCTGATTTGAGATATTTTTCGAAATTGTAAGCTTTATATTTATCTGAAAATGCAATGTAGGTGATTAGTTTTACAGGGAGTTTATCATTTGTATAATGAACCTGACCTTTGGAATGTTGTTCAATTCGTTTCTTTAAATTTCCGATGCAACCTGTGTAATATGTGTTATTATTACATTGGAAAATATAAACGTAATGCATAATTAGAATTTTCAATAAAGATAGAAATAAAGTGGACAGCGTCCGCCGTGCTCCTGCGCTGAAGCTTCGGCGCAAGCGTAAGTTCTCCGAAATTACTTATTCTGAAGATAAATCTAAAAAGGATTGTTGTTTAAAGTAAAAAGTTCTCCTTCGCTAAAGCTACGATTACTACTTTTTGCAAACAAAACAACGTGGATAGCATCCACCGTAGCTTGCCGAATTTAATTATATGATTATCGGATTGATTTCCTATAATTTAAAAGAAGGTGCTAAGCGGCTATATTTTATAGACTTTTCAGCAATTTTTATAAAGATATTCAATTCATAAACAAATCCCTGCCTGCGGCAGGCAGGCGCTAAGCACCTAATATTTAAGGACAATAACAATTTATAAAATATGGATTAGGTATATAATCCGATAGTCATATT
>JAUVLS010000101.1 GCA_030600625.1 Bacteroidales bacterium | reverse complement strand
TCACCGGTATGACGAGGCCACATCCAGTTGTCAGTATCGGCACCAAATTTTCCAATTGATGATGGAGGAGCTCCAACCATTCTTACATCAGTAAATTTTTCATAAACCAAAAGAAAAAACTGATTACCTCCATAAAAGCTTTGAACTCTTGCATTGTAATGTGTCCCCTCAGTAGCTTCTTCAGCAATTTTACTTCCTGTTTTATAAGCAGTATCTTGTCTTTCTGTTTCAGACATTTCTTGTGTGAAAACAGAATTAATTTGGTCAGTTACATCTTCAATACGAACTAAAAATGTTACTATTAGTCCCGGTGTTGCAATTTCTTCGTCCTTCGACATTGCCCAAAAACCTTCTTTCAAATAATCATGCTCGGGAGTACTATGTTGCTGAATAGCTCCATAACCACAATGATGGTTGGTTAACACTAATCCTTGATCAGAAATTACTTCACCGGTACATCCACGGCCAAAAATTACAATGGCATCTTTTAAACTGGTGTTATTTACACTGTAAATTTCTTCAGCAGACAATTCACAACCCATTTGTTGCATTTTTTCAATATTAAATTGTTGGATAAGTGATAATAACCACATTCCTTCATCAGCTTTTACTGAAATATTCAAAAGCAAAATGATACTTAAAATCGATAATAATTTTTTCATGTTTTATTAATTTTGGTTAAATAAATTTCCAATAAATGGTAGAATATTCTTAGATTAATTAATTCGTGTAAAGTTTAATTTAAAATTAAAAATATTGTTTTTTAATATACCTTTGTTTCGAATTTTTGTTCAATAAATTTAGCATATATCAATTAATTATGACAAAAAATAAAACCGATATCCTGACTTTATCTCTTGGCGAAATTAAAGATTTTTTGATTAAAAAAGGAGAAAAAGCTTTTCGGGCAAAACAAATTTATGAATGGTTATGGAAAAAACCGGTGAATAGCTTTGAGGGAATGACCAATATATCAAAAGATCTCAGGATTTTATTAGATGATAATTTCGTTATTCAGTCAGTTAAAGTTGAGGATTTGCAAATAAGTAAGGATAAAACCATAAAAGTAGCATTGAAATTATTCGATGGAGTAATAGTAGAAAGTGTTTTAATTCCTGTGGATAACAGAGCAACGGCATGTATTTCGTCACAGGTTGGATGTAGCTTAGGATGCGAATTTTGTGCAACAGCTAAATTGGGATTAAGAAGAAATTTAAGTGTTGGTGAAATTTATCATCAGGTTGTTGAGATTATGAAACTGGCAGATGAAAAATATAATCTCTCATTAACAAATATTGTATTAATGGGAATGGGAGAACCATTATTAAATTACGACAATGTTCTGAAATCAATGGAAATGGTTTCATCTGAAGATGGTCTTGGAATGTCGTCTCAACGAATTACACTTTCGACCGTTGGATTACCGCGAATGATAAAAAAACTGGCAGATGATGGCATAAAATTTAACCTGGCTGTTTCGTTGCATTCGGCAAACGATAGAAAAAGAAGTGAGTTTATGCCTGTTAATAAAAGAAATTCATTATCTGAACTGAGAGATGCTCTGGTATATTTTAATGAAAAAACAGGCCAGCGAATAACTTTTGAATATTTGCTTATGGCGGGTATTAATGATTCATTAAAAGATGCACAGGAGTTTGCGGAATATTGTAAAAGCTTTCCTGTAAAAATCAATATTATCGAATACAACTCAACAAGTGATAAACGATTTAAAAAATCATCGAACGATACATTTAATGAGTTTGTAACATTCATGAAAAGCAGAAATCTTGTTGTGAATGTCCGTCGTAGTCGCGGTCAGGATATTGATGCTGCTTGTGGGCAGTTGGCCGGAAAAAAGAAATAATATTTGTAAAAAATTTCAAATTTCAAATTTCAAATTTTATTTCCAGTTGTTCATCTAAAAGTCGAAACGTCATTCGATGAAATGGCGTTGTTCCAAAATCTTTAATTGCCTGTCGGTGTTCTTTTGTTGGATATCCTTTATTTTTTTTCCAGTTATATTCGGGATGTTTTTTGTGTAAATCATACATAATATCATCACGGTAAGTTTTTGCCAGAATTGAAGCTGCTGCAATGGAATAATATTTTGAATCACCCTTAATAATACATTGATGTGGTGTATTTTTATATTTTATAAATTTATTTCCATCGATAATAATGTGATAAGGTAACATATTAAGTGCATCAAGAGCCTTGTGCATTGCCATAATTGACGCTCTCAAAATATTTAATTCGTCTATTTCTTTATTATCAATAATTCCAATAGCATACGAAATGGCACATGCCTCAATTTCTTTGCGAAGTAAATACCTGTTTTTTTCGTTTATTTTTTTTGAATCGTTTAAAACCGGATGAGTAAAATCTCCCGGAAGAATAACTGCTGCAGCAACAACAGGTCCGGCAAGGCAACCACGGCCGGCTTCATCGCAACCAGCTTCAATAGTTCCTCTCTTATAAAAGCTTAATAGTTGAGCCTTGTTCATTTAAGTAAAACTAAGTTGGTTGAAATTTGGTAAATTATAATTGAGTCTGGTATAAAAACTAAAACAATTGCACTCCTGTCTGCCGGCCAATGTCAATAAGTTAAGGAAAAAGTCTGCCAAATACTTGGTATTTAGCAGGTTATTTAGTACATTTAAGTATGTTAAACAAAAAAATATACTATTATGACAAATTTAAACGATTTTTCTTTAAACCAGACAAAAATTTAAAAATCATGCCAAACTTATTGATTTATTGGAAAATAAATTAACAAATCCTGATTTTATATCAAAACATAAAAATAAACCATCAGATTTTACACGAAAAAGAAGTTTTACCTTTAAATCTATTTCATTATTTATTATTTCCTCCATTCAAAGTTCAATACAAAGAGAATTGGACAGGTTCTTTAAGTCTTATAACAGTAAAGAAATATCAGAGCAGTTTGCTAGCCAGAGTGCTTTCTCACAAGCCAGATTAAAGATAAAGCCTGATGCTTTTGCAGAGTTAGACGATGATTGTATTGAACATTTTTATTCGAATTATCATATAAAAAAGTGGAATGGCTTTCGATTAATTGCCATCGATGGTTCTGAAGTAATATTACCAAAGACAGAAGAAACCATTAATGAATTTGGTGAATACACCACCAATTTCATGAAAAAGACAGTTGTACTGGCAAGAGTATCAAAAGCATATGATGTACTTAATAAATTAAGTATTGATGCCAAATTAGTCAACCGGAAGATTGGGGAACACACACTGGCCAACCAGCATCTTGAATATTGTAGTAAAGGAGATTTGGTTTTGTATGACAGGGGTTATCCTTCTTTTGATTTGTTCAGGAATACACTTGCATCAGGAAGCCACTTTTGTGCAAGAGTTGCCGTAAGCAATTGGAATGTTGCAAAAAAACTTGTAGAAAGTGGCGAAAGGGAGATAATTACAGAAATAAAACCGAGCAATGGATTAAAAAGAAAATATAATAAACAATGTATAACTGTTGAACCCATAAAATGCAGATTTGTTTGTGTTGAGCTTCCATCAGGAGAAAAAGAAGTATTAATCACCTCTTTATTGGATGCGGAAAAATACCCACATTCTGTCTTTAAAGGGCTTTATCACCTGAGATGGGATATAGAAGAATCGTACAAGAAGGATAAACACAAGTTGCAACTTGAGAATTTTTCAGGAAAAACAATCATTGCTATATACCAGGATTTTTATGCAAATATTCTAATGGGTAATTTTACTTCTATTTTATCGTCATGTTTAGATGATGAAATTGATAGAAAAACTAATAAAACCAAATACAAATACCAGCTTAATATTACTGCTGTGCTTGCTAAAGTGAAAGAAACGATAGCCCTGCTTTTTACAAAGTCAAATATCATTGGGCTAATCGAGAAGCTTATACAAATGTTTCTTTCAAATCTTTTACCAATAAGGCCAAACAGAAGTTTTGAAAGGAACAAACAAAAGAGAAAAAGGTTCCATAAAGGTTATTTACCTTTATAAAAAAGCCATTTAAAAAATAATTGCATACCTATTTTCGCTAACACATTTTTTGTGAATGAGGTAGCTATGCCTTAAAATCAAGAAAATTAGGGTAAAATGCAGGTAATAGGCCTAGAACATGAAAATCATAAATCAAAAATCGTTAATCAGTGTTCTTAAATCACATTATGAATTACGATTGAAGATTAACGACTGATGATTTTAGATGTATTAATGGCTTAACTTATTGACATTGGTCGGCAGACAGGCATTTCCGCGCCAGCTGGGTTACGCTATGGCTAACTTATTAGCAAAGCGTTCTCGTGAGTGAAACAAATAAACTATACCGAACAGGGTAATTTTGACGTTAGCACAATACTTTGTATTTACAAAGAAACTTTTTTATATTTGTAACGTTTAATTTAATAAACAAAAGGGGCAAAAAATGAGCGATAAAGAAGTAAAAGAATTATTCGAAAAGATCGAATCTTTTAGACAAAAGGTTACAAAATCAAAAGAAGCCTCACGTACTTTTCTTGTGGAACTTGGTGTATTTACAGAAAAAGGTAAATTGAAACAAAACTACAAACACTTATGTATTCCACAAGATCAGGATTAGTCCTTGGGTTCCATGGTTGTGATAAGTCATTAGTAGCAGATATCCTATTAGGAAAAATAAGTTTAAAAGATAGCAAAAACAAGTATGACTGGTTAGGTCATGGAGTATATTTTTGGGAAAACAGCCCTTCCAGAGCCCTTGAATATGCAGAATTTTTAAAGGAAAATCCAGAAAGAAGTAAGAACCCAATAAAAGAGCCATCTGTAATTGGTGCTGTAATTGATTTAGGCCATTGCTTAGATTTAACTGATTACAAAAATTTATCTTTATTAAAACCCGCCTATAATACAGTTGTTGATACTTATAAAAAATCAGAATTCAATATTCCTAAAAACAAAACAGTAGGAAATAGTACAGATTTATTACTTAGAGAATTAGATTGTGCTGTTATTGAAACTATTCATAAAGTTAATTCTTTAAATAATGACAAATCAATTTTTGATTCGGTTAAAGGAGTTTTTTGGGAAGGTGAAGAATTATATCCAAATGCAGGTTTTAAAGAAAAAAACCATATTCAAATTTGTGTAAGAAATCCTAATTGCATTAAAGGTTATTTTTTGCCACGGGAACTGAATGACAAATTCAAAAAAATATAATGCCAAAGCTTTTTTATTGGGTTAAGACAATAAAAAAATTAGTCTTCAATATTTACTACATCTTCTGTGTATTTTAGAAGTTTCATAGTTTCATCATACAAATTCTTAATTTCAAGTAAATTTATTGTAGTTTCTCTTTCAAAAATAATATTTCCATTTATATCAATTGGATATCTGAATGCATCACCGTTAGGGTCTATAATTTCTAGTTTTTCAATTAGTTCTTTACATTGTTTTTCTAATTTTAACTTTTGATTTATAACATGAACATCTACATGTTTTAATAGAGAATTAAAATGACTAAGAAAACAATAATATAGTTTATTTAAAGAATGGCAATTGTTAATTTTTGATATACAGTCTACCTTACCGCTTGCTTGAGATAGATATTTAATATTGATTTTAAGTCCTATTTCTATTGAGTGTCGGATTAAAAAAAGTAAAGGAATTGAAAATACATCAACATCAATTGGGATATTTCTCTCTAATATTTTTGAATATAAAGCATTTACTGATTTTTCATAACAGGACAAGTAATTTCTTAAATTTCTATTTAGCCCTAAATTGGCATTAAAATAATAAGGCAGAGCATTGTTTGGATTATTATCTGGCATTTCGATTTATTTATTA
>JAUVLS010000193.1 GCA_030600625.1 Bacteroidales bacterium | reverse complement strand
CCTGAATTTCTGAAAGATCAAATCTACTCATTAAACCTTCTTTTGCTTCTTCCGGAGTTTTTGAAGCACGAATTAATGCAATAACTTCATCCAAATGATCAAGAGCTATTAATAAACCTTCAAGAATATGTGCTTTCTTTTTAGCCTGATCCAATTCGT
This sequence comes from Bacteroidales bacterium, assembly GCA_030600625.1. The sequence continues at coordinate 3,841 of JAUVLS010000193.1, read as the reverse complement.
ACTGTGTTCTTCGAACAACAACTTCATGTCTGTGATTTACAAAGCTCTCTATCATCTGTTTAAGGTTTAATACCTTAGGTCTTCCTTTAACAAGTGCTATATTATTAACACTAAATGATGATTGAAGCTGCGTATATTTAAAAAGATTATTTAATACAACATTAGCAATGCTATCTTTACGAATTTCATAAACAATACGCATTCCTGTTCTATCTGACTCATCGCTAATATTAGTAATACCCTCTATTTTTTTATCATTTACCAGTTCAGCAGTTTTACGAATCATTTCTGCTTTATTTACCATATAAGGAATTTCGGTAACAATAATTCTTTCTCTTCCGTTTGCTTCTGTCTCAATCTCGGTTCTTGATCGTACAACAATTCTACCTCTACCTGTTTCAAATGCATCTTTAATTCCCTGGTAGCCATATATAGTACCTCCTGTAGGAAAATCAGGAGCTTTTACATAATTCATTAATTCCAAAATTTCAATTTCCTTGTTATCAATAAATGCTATTGTTGCATCAATAACTTCAGATAAATTATGTGGTGGCATATTCGTAGCCATACCTACGGCAATACCGGAAGCGCCATTAACCAATAAATTAGGAATACGCGTAGGTAAAACAGTTGGTTCCTGGAGCGTATCATCAAAATTAAGTTGAAAATCTACTGTGTTTTTATCAATATCACGAAGAACTTCTTCTGATATCTTTTTTAATCGGGCTTCGGTATAACGCATTGCTGCAGGGCTATCTCCATCAATAGATCCGAAATTTCCCTGTCCGTCAACTAAGGGATAACGTAACGACCACGGCTGGGCCATTCTAACCATAGCTTCATAAACCGAAGAATCACCATGTGGGTGATACTTACCAAGCACCTCTCCTACAATTCTTGCTGATTTTTTATGAGATTTGTTTGATGCTAATCCCAAATCAGACATTCCGAATAAAACTCTTCTATGTACAGGCTTAAATCCATCTCTTACATCAGGTAGCGCCCTCGAAACTATTACCGACATTGCATAATCAATGTATGCCGACTTCATTTCTTCTTCAATATTTATCTTAACTATTCGTTCTCCTTCTGGCATATATCAAGGTATTTAATTATTTTAGCTCTTATAATTATATTATGGTTTTTTAATAAATTATTATTCTAATTATCAACATTTTTATTTGGAATAATACCTGCCTGCCTGTCGGCAGACAAGGATAATTGGAATACTGGGAATCATAAATTCTTCCATTATTCCACCATTCCATTGTTTATTTCAAATTTAAACCTCCATAACTTCAACCACAATACTTCTATAAAATAGCCATTGGTTTTTTAATCGTTTTTTTAAATTCATACAAAAGTACTAAAATAGCCTTTTTAAAACGAATAATTTCAAGTTATATTTACGATTTTTCAACATAAAACTGTTCATAACAGCACCTGTTTCTGAATTCAGTAAAATGGCATATTCAAAAAAACATTAACTTCGTTGACCGCGTGCCGCCTAAAGCTTTAGCGGTGGCGCAGGGCTAAAGTCGTTCGCAAACACGTTTTTAACTTACTGTTAAATTGTTAAAGTGTTAAAGTGTTCACTTTGTACATGAGATTGTTTCACTAAGTTGTTGCATTATTGTATTAGAACAAACTTGCCTGACATGCCACCAGAGGCAGTTAAAACGGCAGTCAGGTTTAACAATGTAGCCATTTAACAATATTCTCACTTTATAAATGGCTGCTTGCGATTTAAAGTTGAAAACCATCAAATATACTGAGCATAGCATTTTAAACAAAGCTGAACAAGTTGATTTTTAATTTGTTTATGAAAGAATAGTTATTGTTCTAAAATTATTTTAACTTGTATTTTCAATATAAATCTGAGAAATGATTTATTATATTTTATTTTTAAATTTGCTTATATTAATTTTGTAGATTATATATAAGGTTAAATCCTTTAAAATTTATTAAGAACATTTATGGACGCAAAATTTTCGCAAAGAATAAAAGATGTTTTAAGTTACAGCAAGGAAGAAGCTGTTCGTCTTGGCAATGCATATATTGGCACTGAACATTTACTTTTAGGTATTTTAAGAGAAGGTGAAGGTATGGCCATTACAATTCTTGAAAATCTGAATATAGATCTCAACAGACTTAAAAAATCAATTGAATTCAGAATCAGGTCAGAAGAAAACTTAAAAATTGCCGATACAGACAATATCCCTTTATTTAAAACAGCCGAAAGGGCATTAAAGTTAGTTTATCTGGAAGCAAAATCGTTTAATAATTCAACGATTAATACCGGTCATTTGCTATTATCTATTCTTAAAGATGAGAACAGTGTTGTAACTCAAATTCTTGAAGAACAACATATCGATTATCAAAATATAAGAACAGAAATGGAAAATCATAAGCCTGAAGCAAAAGCCGAATTTGAAGACGAGGAAAATGAAATGCCTTTTGGAACAGGTAAAGGAGGTGGAGGATCAGCACAACAAGGACAAAAATCTAAATCAGAAACGCCTGTCTTAGATAATTTTGGAATTGATTTAACCAAAGCTGCTGAAGATGATGCTTTGGACCCAATTGTCGGACGTGAAAAAGAGATTGAACGATTAGCACAAATATTAAGTCGCAGGAAGAAAAACAACCCTGTATTAATTGGCGACCCTGGTGTTGGTAAATCAGCTATTGTCGAAGGTTTAGCATTACGAATAACTCAAAGAAAAGTATCAAGGGTGCTTTTTGATAAAAGAGTAATAACCTTAGATTTAGCATCAGTTGTAGCAGGAACCAAATATCGCGGTCAGTTCGAAGAGCGAATGAAAGCAATATTAAACGAGCTTGGGAAATCTACCAATATTATATTGTTTATTGATGAGATTCATACCATTGTTGGTGCAGGAGGCGCTACAGGATCATTAGATGCTGCAAATATGCTTAAACCGGCATTAGCTCGTGGTGAAATACAGTGTATTGGAGCAACAACACTAGATGAATATCGACAGCATATTGAAAAAGATGGTGCATTAGAAAGACGTTTTCAAAAAATTATGGTTGATCCTACTAATGCTGAAGAAACAATAGAAATATTAAACAATATTAAAAGCAGATATGAGGATCATCATAATGTAAATTATACTGATGATGCCATTGAAGCTTGTGTAAAACTTACAATGCGATATATCAGTGATCGTCATTTACCTGATAAAGCCATTGATGCACTTGACGAATCAGGTTCAAGAGTTCATATTTCAAACATTAGTGTTCCTGCCAAAGTTATTGAACTTGAAAAACAGATTGAAACTGTTCGTTCCGAGAAAATATCAGCAGTAAAAAATCAAAATTTCGAATTAGCGGCTAATTTCCGGGATAATGAAAAGAAATTGATGGAGGCTCTCGACAGGGAGAAGGAAAACTGGGAAAAAGACCTTATAAAAAACCGTGAAACTGTTTCGGAAGAAGAAGTTGCAGAAGTTGTTGCAATGATGACAGGTGTTCCTGTACAACGTATAGCACAAGCCGAGGGAACTCGCTTATTAAAAATGGGTGACGAATTGAAAAAGAATGTGATTGGACAGGACGAAGCCATAATTAAAATTGTAAAATCTATTCAACGAAACCGTGCAGGATTAAAAGATCCTAACAAACCGATTGGTTCATTTATATTTTTAGGTCCGACAGGCGTTGGAAAAACCCAATTGGCAAAAATACTTGCGCTTTACTTATTTGATAATGTTGAGAATCTTATCCGAATGGATATGAGTGAATATATGGAAAAATTCTCTGTGTCGCGATTAGTTGGTGCTCCTCCGGGATATATTGGTTATGAAGAAGGTGGACA
>JAUVLS010000134.1 GCA_030600625.1 Bacteroidales bacterium | reverse complement strand
GGTCCACATAAATAATATTCAATTTCCTCAGGTTCTTCATGTTTGCTTAAGTATTCGTTGTAAAGTACCTGATGAATAAATCCGGTTAATCCTGTCCATTTATCTTCTTCTTTAGGTTCCGATAAAGCGATATTGAATTTGAAATTAGGAAATTTCTTTTCAATTTCCATGAATTCCTCTTCGTAAAATACTTCACGCTTAGAACGCGCTCCGTACCAATATGTAACTTTTCTTCCTGTTTTTAAAGTATGGAACAAATGGAAAATATGTGAACGTAATGGTGCCATACCTGCGCCACCACCTATATACATCATTTCACGATCAGTATCCTTAATAAAGAATTCACCATATGGACCAGAGATCATTACTTTATCACCTGGCTTTCTTGAGAAAATATAAGATGAACAAATTCCGGAGTTAACTTTTTGGAATGTTCCTTTTGATCTGTCCCAGGGAGGAGTTGCAATGCGGATATTTAGTTTTACAATATTTCCTTCTTTCGGATAATTAGCCATTGAGTACGCGCGATATGTTTCTTCAGTATTTTTCATTTTTAAGTTCCACATATTGTACTGATCCCACTCATCGCGGAACTGTTCTTCAATGACCATATCTTTAAATTCAACTTCAATTTTAGGAACGTCGATTTGGATATATCCACCTGATTGAAAGTTGAGTTCTTCACCTTCAGGTAATTTAACGACAAATTCCTTAATAAATGTTGCAACGTTTCTATTTGAAATAACTTCGCATTCCCATTTCTTAATTCCCATAATTTCTTTTGGAATGCCAATTTTCATGTCATTTCTTACTTTTACCTGACAACCTAAACGCCAATAGTTTTGAGCTTCTTTACGAGTAAAGAAACCTGTTTCGGTTGGTAATATTGTACCACCACCATCTAAAACCTGGCATTTACACATACCACAAGTACCACCACCACCACAAGCAGATGGTAAGTATATTTCGTTGTTCATTAATGTGGTAAGTAAAGTATTACCCGGATTAACTTCTAATTCTTTTTCATCATTAATGTTTAGTTTAACTGTTCCTTGCGGAGTAAGTTTTTTTCTTGCATATAAAAGCATCATAACCAATGCAAGAATTATTATTAAGAATATTGCAATACTTAACAGGATAACTGTAATTTGTGATGTTAATAATATCATTTTTATTTAGCTTTTAGTATTTAGCTATTAGCCTTTAGTTTATTAATAAGGCTATTTACCATTTTTTGTTCTTTATTTAGTAATTTAATTATAGCAACAATTTTTTCTTTTGAGATAAAATTTAATTTTTGTACAATAATAAATACTATTTATCCAAATATTTAATTTTCTGAAATTTCTCATTTTTTGCTAACAGCTAATAGCCAATATCTAATGGCCATTATTACAATTTAATTCCCATAAAACCCATAAAGGCTATTCCCATTAAACCTGTAATTATAAAAGTAATTCCCAGGCCTTTTAGCGGATCAGGCACATTTGAATATCTTATTTTCTCACGAATTGCAGCAATACCAACAATTGCAAGAAACCATCCAACACCGGATCCCAATCCAAAAACAGTTGCTTCTGCAATATTATTGTAAGCACGTTCCTGCATAAATAAAGATCCTCCTAAAATTGCACAGTTTACAGCAATTAAAGGCAGGAATATCCCTAATGAATTATATAATGTTGGTGAGAATTTTTCAATAATCATTTCGACCAATTGTACCATAGATGCGATTACTGCAATGAATATTATAAAACTTAAAAAGCTTAAATCAACATCGGCAAATTTTGGACTCAACCAAACTAAAGCACCTTCTTTTAATAAAAAGTTTTCGATTAAATAGTCGACAGGTACTGTAAATCCTAATACAAATATTACAGCAATTCCTAATCCTGTAGAAGTTTTTACTGTTTTTGATACTGCCAGATACGAACACATTCCAAGGAAGTAGGCAAATATCATATTGTCGATAAATACTGACTTGACAAATATATTAACTAAGTTTTCCATCTATTTAATTTTTAGTTAGATTCTACAAGTTTCTTGTTTTTAACACGTTGAATCCATATAATTGCTCCAACCACAATAAGTGCCATTGGAGGAAGAATCATTAAGCCATTATTTTCGTAACCAAAATCGTAAACACTTTCAGGAATCACTTTGTAACCCCAAATAGTACCTGAACCTAATAGCTCTCTAAAAAAAGCAACAATTAAAAGAATAACACCATATCCGGCTGCATTTCCTATACCATCAAGAAATGATTGCCATGGTTTATTACTTAAAGCAAAGGCTTCAAGGCGCCCCATGATAATACAGTTTGTAATAATCAATCCCACAAAAACCGATAACTGTTTGCTGATATCAAACAAGAAAGCTTTTAATAACTGATCGACCAAAATTACCATTGTAGCAATTACAATCAACTGAACAATGATTCTAATTCTGGGGGGAACGGTTTTTCGTAATAAAGAAATCACAACATTTGAAACAGCCATTACAACCATAACCGATAAAGCCATTACAAAGGCAGGTTTTAGTTTAACAGTAACAGCTAATGCCGAACAAACACCCAGAACCTGAACAGTAATAGGATTACTGTCATTTAAAGGTTCTGTAAGTAACTTTAAGTTTTTGCCTGAAAAAAGAGGTTCTTTTTCTGCACTCATTATATATAATTTTTATGTTTTTTGAATTTGCTAAAAAATTGATTATGTTATATTAATTTTATTCATTGTTCAAACCTATTTCAATATCTATTTCAGGTATTGCCTGTTTTATATTTTTAAAATAAGGTTCGTAACTACTCAAACAATCTTTAAGCATGGCATCAACACCATTACTTGTGATTGTCCCTCCTGAAATCCCATCCACTTCGTATTTAGAGTTTGGATCGGCAGTGCCACCTTTCACAATACTTATAGAAACAAACCGGCCTTGCTCATCTAATATTTCTTTACCAAGAAATCTTAATTGAAAATCTTTGGTATCAATTTCTGCACCTAAGCCCGGAGTTTCAGCTTTATGACTAAAATTAGCACCAAAAATGGTTGAAAGGTCGTCTTTTAAAGAAACATATCCCCATACTGGGCCCCAAAGACCTTTGCCATAAACCGGAATTATATATTGTTTTGTTTCTTCCAATGAACTTACAAAAACAGGCAGGTTTCTTTCTTCTATGTGTTTTGCCAATTCCTTTTTCATATCAACGTTAAAAGCATCACCAGCTTTGTTTACCTCGCCTTTATAATTTATTGTATAACTTTCAAGAATATATTCTTCATAAAGAGCTTCAGCATTTTTAGCTGTACTTTCAATATTAATCGAAGTAAGAATATTTTGTTTTTTATTGATTTCTATATTTTTCTTCTGATATGGTTGAAGAGTTATGGCTGCAACAGAAAGTAGAGCTGCAACAATAATTACCATGATAGATGAAAAAATGAATATGTAAGTATTACTATATGATCTCATGTGTTTATAATTATGTAATTTTTTAATGTTTAGTTATCTACTATTTACAATTTGAAATATAATAGTTATATAATTGTCATTCATAGTCATTTTATAGTCATTCAATTATCAGTTGTTATTATGTTATTGGTTTTGTGTTACAAATTACAAACTGTCAAATTTCGAATTTCGAATTTCAAAAATTATGCTTTAGCTCTTTTTAATCGCTTCTTAATATTTCCCTCAATAACATAATGATCAATTAAAGGGGCAAATACATTCATTAAAAGAATTGCTAACATCACACCTTCAGGGTAAGCTGGATTTATTACACGGATTAAAATTGCAAAGAGTCCAATCAAAAATCCATAGATGATTTTTCCTTTTGGAGTTTGAGCTGCTGATACAGGATCTGTTGCCATAAATACAGCTCCAAAAGCAAATCCGCCTAATAAAAGATGATGCCATGCAGGAATTCCCATGAATGGATTTACTGCAAAAACATTAAACAACAATCCCATGACTAATCCACCAATAAAAGTAGATATCATAATTCTGGTACTTGCCATTCCTGTAAATAAAAGGATTGCAGCACCAATTAATATGGCTAAAGTTGATGTTTCTCCAATTGATCCCGGGATTGTTCCAAAAAACATTTCTATAACACTGGGAAGATTGTCAATTTTTCCGGCTGCAGCTTCTGCCAATGGAGTTGCTCCGGTATAAGAATCTATGATTCCTTCGCCATTCATCATGCCATGTGTCCAAACGGCATTACCCGACATATAAGAAGGATAAGCAAAGAAAAGGAATGCACGGGCTGTTAAAGCAGGATTAAGAATATTCATCCCTGTTCCACCAAACACTTCTTTACCGATAATAACAGCAAAAGCAGTTGCGACAGCAACCATCCATAATGGTGTATCCACTGGTAATATTAAAGGAATTAATATCCCTGAAACAAGGAATCCTTCATTTACTTTATGTCCTCGATATTGTGCAAAAGCAAATTCAATACCTAATCCAACAACATAAGAAACAACTATTATCGGAAAGACTCTTAGAAAGCCTAGCCAGAATAGTTCTAGTAAAGTACCTTCTTGTCCGGTTGCCATAAAATGATGGAAACCTACATTCCACATTCCAAAAATAACAGTTGGTACTAAGGCCAAAACAACTATAGCCATTGTTCTTTTCATGTCGTTTGCATCACGAATATGAGTACCTTTTGTTGTAACTGTATCTGGAACAAACATAAAAGTTTCAAATGCCTCAAATGTAGATTCAAGTTTCTCTAATTTCCCACCTTTCTCGAAGTGGGGTTTTATTTTGTCTAAATATCTTCTTAATGATTTCATTAATCGATTTTTTATTAAATGTGCTGTTAGCTATTGACTGTTGGCTTTTGGGATTAATATTTTAAAAGCTACCTTGCCTGCCGGCAGGCAGGATGGTCAAAGGCTAAAAGCTATTGTTAACTCATTTCTTTTCTCATTAAATCAAGTCCGGTTCGGATAATCGACTGAACTTTGATTTTAGAAGTACAAACATATTCGCATAAAGCAAAATCTTCTTCGTCAACTTCATAAATACCTAGTTGTTCCATTTTGTCAATATCTTCAACCATAATGGCTTTAATTAATTGCACAGGATAAATATCCATTGGAAAAACCTTATTGTACTCACCTGTCATTACATAAGCT
>JAUVLS010000241.1 GCA_030600625.1 Bacteroidales bacterium | reverse complement strand
TAGGCAAAACCTTTTTTAAGTATTTGATCAGCCATAATTTGTTGCTCAATAATGTGCCCTGAGGCTTTAGGCTCAATATTCGGACGAAGAACATTAAGTGCTTCCATGTTTTTATGGTATCGGTGAGTATAGTACTCAACAATTTCCATTGGCTCTAATTGCTCAAGCCTGGCTTTTTTTGCAATTTTATCTTCACCTTCATCAGCATCGTTTTCTAAATGTCCAACATCTGTAATGTTTCTTACATAGCGAACTTTATATTCTAAATGTTGTAAATATCTATATAATAAATCGAAAGTAATTGCCGGACGAGCATGACCCAAATGTGCATCACCATATACAGTTGGCCCACAAACATACATGCCTACTAATGGTGGATTTATAGGTTCAAAAACTTCTTTCTTTCTCGATAAAGTATTGTAAATGTGCAAATTTCTATTCATTACTATAAAGTTATTTAATGCAGTTTGCAAAGTTAGTAATTTATAAAGGATATTGTATGTAATGTTTGAAATCCTAATATCCGCAAGTGAATTTTTATTCGTTTACAGATTAAACAATTAGCCGTGGTACAGCTAACTTATACAGATGATAGCAAATCGCGATTACTTGCCTGCTGCAAGCAGGATTTACTGATTATCAAACCCGCCTGCCCTGTCTGCCGAACAGGCAGGCGGACGGGCAGGAAATCCGTGCTACAGCTTGCGAATTTAAGGGAAATCTAAATATTCATGCAGAATAATTAAATAAACTTCACTAATTTTGAAAGCTTATAATATATAAAAGTATAGCTATGAGTTCGACACGTCAAAATAAGATAGAAAGATTACTCCAAAAAGATTTGGGCGACATTTTTCAGAAGGGTACAAATACTTTGTTTAAAGGGAAAATGATTACCGTAACAACCGTAAGGGTTTCTCCTGATTTATCCAGCGCCAGAGTTTATTTGAGTTTATTTCCAGTTAAAGACAAAAAAGAATTTATTGATTATATAAACGGAGTTGAAGGACAGATAAGATTTGATTTAGCTAAACGAGTAAGACATCAATTAAGGAAAGTGCCTGAATTAAAATTTTTTGTTGATGATTCTCTCGATTATATTGAAAACATTGATAATTTATTAAAATAGAATAAGTTGTTAATAATGTCATTTGCTAAAAGCCAATGGCTAACTACTAATAGCATATTTAATATGAAATACGATCCTATAAAAAGAAGCTTAGGCAAAATTTTTAATAAAAGACCATTTTTGCGAAAATTGTTTTATTGGCTATTAGATTTGTTATTGCTTCGTGCATGGCATATTAAGAAAGCGATAAGGATTTGGAAAAAGAATTATAAAGAGAGAGCCAGCATATTGGATGCAGGTTCTGGATTCGGACAATATTCATATTATCTTTCAAAACAATATAAAAACTGGGAAATTTTAGGAGTTGATGTGAAACCCGAGCAAATAGAAGATTGTAACAATTTTTTTACTAAGATAGGAAAGTCTGAAAGAGTGAAATTTGAATTTGCCGATCTTACGAAATTTTCTAAAAATCAGGAATACGATTTAATATTAAGCGTTGATGTAATGGAACACATCTTGGAAGATGTTGTTGTATTTAAGAATTTTCATCAATCACTCAAAAAAGGAGGAATGGTTCTTATTTCTACTCCTTCGGATCAAGGTGGCTCTGATGTGCATGATGAGGACGATCATTCATTTATCGATGAGCATGTACGTGATGGTTATAATATTAATGAAATTGAAGATAAACTGAAAAGTGCAGGATTTACTAAAGTTGAAGCACAATATTCGTATGGAGTGCCTGGGAAAATATCATGGAAATTATCAATGAAATATCCAATACTGATGTTAAATACAAGTAAATTATTTTTTATTATTTTACCTGTGTATTATATTATTATTTATCCTATTTCGTTTATATTAAATTATTTCGATGTGAATATGAAACACAAAACAGGAACAGGATTAATTGTAAAAGCGTATAAATAGTTTCAAGTTTCTGGTTCCAGGTTCCATGTTGTTTCTTTGTGAACCTTTGTGCGAAACTTAGTGTGCCGATTGGGATTGTGATAAAAAAATGTAAAAAATAAATAAAATAAGATTTGAATTTTCCTTTTTACATATCGAAACGATACTTGATTGCAAAGAAATCAAAGAATGCAATTAATATTATTTCAATGATTTCAATAATTGGTGTAACCGTCGGAACGGCGGCATTAATTATAGTATTGTCGGCATTTAATGGCCTCGATAATTTAATCAAATCGATGAACGATTCTTTTGATCCCGATTTGAAAATAATGCCGGCAACCGGGAAAGTTTTTTCATTGGAAGATCCTAACTTGGCAAAGATTAAAAATTTGGAATCTATTTTTGATATTGCTGAAGTACTTGAAGAAAATGCCTTATTAAAATATGGCGATCAACAATATATAGCTACGGTAAAAGGTGTCAGCGACAATTTTGCGAATATATCTGGTGTTGATACAATGTTAACCGTAGGTGATTTTATTTTAAAACACAATAACCAGCCATATGCAATAGTAGGACAGGGTGTGGCTTATTATCTATCACTTAATTTAAATTACATTGATCCTATTGTAATTTTTGTACCTAAGCGTAATGCAAAAATTAATATGAATCCGGAAAAAGCTTTTAATCGGAATTATATTTTTCCATCGGCAGTTTTTGGGATACAACAGGAATATGATACAAAATACATTTTAGTTCCCCTGGATTATGCAAGGGAGTTATTCGATTATCAAAATGAAGTTAGTGCCTTGGAGTTAAAATTAAATGAGGGATATAATTTTGATAAAATTCAAAAAAAAATACAGGAGATTTTAGGCTCTGATTATCTGGTTAAAAACCGTTATCAATTACACGAAGCTTTTTATAAAATTATGAAATCCGAAAAGTTCTATATTTTCATGATTTTAACCTTTATACTTATTGTAGCGTCATTTAACATTATTGGTTCACTTACAATGCTAATTATCGATAAAAAAGAAGATATATCAACATTTAGAAGTTTGGGAGCTAATTTAAAAACAATACAAAATATTTTTTTAACCGAAGGCTGGTTAATAACAATTGTTGGTGCTTTTTTAGGTTTAATAATTGGGTTTCTAATATGTTGGCTTCAAATTGAATTTGAATTTGTTCGATTAAAAGGCTCAGGATCGTTTATTGTAGATGCTTACCCAATTAAAATTATTTGGACTGATTTTTTAATAATTTTTGTAACGGTTGTTTCCATAGGATATTTTGCAGCCTGGTATCCGGTAAGATATATCACCAAACGATTTGTAATACAGGAGCTTGAG
>JAUVLS010000213.1 GCA_030600625.1 Bacteroidales bacterium | reverse complement strand
TGAGCTTAAAGATAAATTTAAGTCGCAAACAAGCCTTACTGTTGTTAATGATATGGGACATTTAAATTTCGAAGGTGAAATTAGAAAGTATTTTACAAAACCACTGGCTATTACAGGAGATGAAATTGCGGCACAGAACAGGCTTACAATCACTGTTCATGTTAAATTCACTAACGAAATTCAACCGGAATATAATTTTGATACAGATTTTACACAATTTGCAGATTATGATAGTAATCAGGATTTATCATCTGTAGAACAGCAATTGGTAGAAGAAATTGTCGAGAAATTAATCGAAGATATTTTTAACAAATCAGTAGTTAACTGGTAAGTTTTTATGATCGAATCAGAAATTTTAAAATATATAAATACACCTGAATTGTTAAATCAATCAAGTATATATCAGTTAGGTAAATTGATAAACGATTATCCTTTTTTTCAAACCGCTCACGTATTATTTCTGAAAGCTTTGAAATCTCAAAATAATATTGATTTTGAGAAACAATTATCTAAATCGTCAGTATATATTTCAGATAGAGATTTATTATTTAAATTTTTAAATAAAGAGTTTAAGCTTGTTGATAAAATAGAAGAAATAGTTAAAATTGAAAGAAAATCCATAGAACCTTCCCCTGATAAAAAGTTGTTAAAAAATAAAAATGTCAGACGTAAGATAAATGACAGTTTTGAAGGTCTGGGAGAAAATATTTCCGAAACGATTTCAAGTCAGTTAGAATTTTCTGTTATTAAAGAAGACGATAAATTAGAATTTCCATCCGAAATATATTTTATAGAAGAAGAACGCGAAGGTAAAAACAATATCATTACTATTGATGCTGATCCTGATGATATTAAAAAGCTTAGAAAGAAGAAAGATATACTTCAGATAGATGAAATAAAAAAAGAAAAAAAAATTATTAAGAACTCAACAACAATTAAAGATACTGAAGAATTATTTGAACTTATAGAAATCGAAAAAATTAAAAGTAAAAGCTTAAATGAAATACAAAAGCCAAAAGAAATTTTTGATATTTCAGATTATGCTGATGAAGATACTCTTGCGATGAATGGTGATTTAATATCAAAATTTATTGAGAATAATCCTCGAATTAAGCCTAAGGAAACAGAAGATGAAAATCATGATATGTCTGTGGATAGTATCGATGAAGATAATAATTTACTTTCCGAGACATTGATAAAGGTTTATATTAAACAAGGCTTGTTTGAAAAAGCAATTCAATCTTACAAGAAATTAAGTTTGAAATATCCGGAAAAAAGTATTTACTTTGCGGGTCAGATTAAAATAATAGAAAAACAAATAAATAAACAATAAAAGACTTTGATATGTACGCGTTAGTTTCAGTATTAATCATTATTGCGAGTATATTGCTAACATTAATTGTGTTAGTTCAGAACTCAAAAGGAGGAGGATTAGTTGCAAATTTTTCATCATCTAATCAAGTAATGGGTGTTAGAAAAACTGCAGATTTTCTTGAGAAAGCAACCTGGACATTGGCTATAAGTTTACTAATTTTAAGCTTAGTTGCCACAATGACTATCCCTAGAGGTGTAATAGAACAAAGATCAAAAATAGAACAACAAGTTAATAACGCTGTTGATCCTACTCAAATGCCACAATTCCCAACATCAGTTCCTGAAACTGATGAAGGAAACTAGAGTTAGTTAAGAAATTTATAAAGTGTCAGTCTGTCATAAAGGCTGACACTTTTTTTATATAAGCTTCTTTGGCATAAATTGTGTTAATCTGGTAAACGTGAAATCAAAAATAAGTTTAACAATTTAAATATTTATAACAATGTCAGAATTTAAATACAGACCATTAAAAGATAGAGTTTTGGTTGAGCCTCACAAAGCTGAAGAAAAAACTGTTAGTGGAATTATTATTCCGGATTCAGCTCAGGAGAAACCCCAGAAAGGAACTGTTGTTGCAGTTGGCGAAGGGAAAAAAGATGAGCCTATGTCATTAAAAAGTGGTGACGTGGTTATCTATGGCAAATATGGTGGAACCGAAATCCAAATTGATGGTAAAGATTACCTAATCATGCGTGAAGATGACATTTTATTAGTAGAATAATTAATTAACAAAAATCATTAAAAAATAAAAAACATGGCAGCTAGAGAATTAAAATTTGATATTGACGCCAGAGATCAACTTAAAAAAGGAATTGATCAATTGGCAAGCGCTGTAAAAATTACATTGGGTCCTAAAGGACGTAATGTAGTTATCGAGAAAAAATTTGGTGCACCTCAAATAACAAAAGATGGTGTTACCGTGGCAAAAGAAATCGAATTAAAAGATAAATTCGAAAATTTAGGTGCTCAAATGGTAAAAGAAGTAGCATCAAAAACTAACGATGATGCCGGTGATGGTACTACTACCGCAACTGTATTGGCACAGTCAATTATTAATGTGGGTATTAAAAACGTTACTGCCGGTGCAAATCCTATGGATTTAAAACGTGGTATCGATAAAGCTGTAGCTAAAGTTGTTGAGAGCCTTAAAAAGCAATCTCATGATGTTGGTGAATCAAACGATAAAATTGAGCAAATAGCTGCAGTTTCTTCAAACAACGATTCTGCTATTGGTAAATTAATTGCAAATGCAATGCAAGCAGCGGGCAGAGAAGGTGTTATAACTGTGGAAGAAGCAAAAGGTACTGAAGATGAGCTAAAAACTGTTGAAGGTATGCAATTCGACCGTGGATATATTTCTCCGTACTTTGTAACTAATACAGATAAAATGGAAGCTGTAATGGAGCATCCATATATACTTCTTACCGACAAGAAGGTTTCTACAATGAAAGATCTTATGCCAATTCTTGAGTCAGCAGTTCAAGAAGGAAAACCTTTAATGATTATCGCTGAAGATATGGAAGGCGAAGCTTTAGCGACATTAGTAGTTAACAAAATTCGCGGATCATTAAAAGTTGCAGCTGTAAAAGCTCCCGGTTTTGGCGACAGGAGAAAGGAAATGCTGGAAGATATCGCTATATTGACCGGTGGTACGGTTATAACTGAAGATAAAGGTTTAACACTTGAAGGTGCTACTCTTGATATGTTAGGTACATGTGGGAAAATAACTATCGATAAAGAAAATACTACAATTATTAATGGTGATGGAGCAAAAGAAAATATCGATGCTCGTGTAAATCAAATTAAATCACAAATCGAATCTTCAACTTCTGATTACGATAAGGAAAAATTACAGGAACGTTTGGCTAAATTATCTGGTGGTGTTGCTGTTATTTATGTTGGTGCTGCCAGCGAAGTTGAGTTAAAAGAAAAGAAAGATCGTGTTGATGATGCATTAAGTGCAACTCGTGCTGCTGTTGAAGAAGGTATTATTCCTGGCGGTGGCGTTGGTTATATTAGAGCCATTGAAGATCTGGAAAAACTTAAAGGTGATAACGAAGACGAAACCACTGGTATAGAGATAATTAAAAGAGCCATCGAAGAACCTTTGCGTCAGATAGTTGAGAATGCAGGTATTGAAGGTTCTGTAATTGCTCAAAAAGTAAAAGAAGGCAAAGCTGATTACGGTTACAATGCTCATACAAATCAGTATGAAAACTTATACGAATCAGGAGTTATTGATCCTACAAAGGTTGCCCGTATTGCTTTAGAAAATGCAGCTTCTATTGCCGGAATGTTCTTAACAACCGAATGTGTAATTGTTGAGGAAGAAGAAGAAATGCCTCCAATGCCGGCTGGTGGAATGGGTGGCGGAATGCC
>JAUVLS010000190.1 GCA_030600625.1 Bacteroidales bacterium | reverse complement strand
GAAACAAAGTAATGAAGAAGCAGCCTCATCGGCACCTGAAAATACCGCAGCTGCAGATATTGAAAATATCCCGGCTGAAGGAGATGATTTGCCATTCTAACTAAAACCTAAACCTAAACCATCAACATTGGAAACTGCAGAACCATTCCCGTTAGCCTTAATTATTAACGCAAAAATTGTAATTCAAACAATCGATTTATATACAATAATTAGCATAATTGCTTCTTTTTTTCTACTCATAATATCAGCTTTGATTTCAGGAGCCGAAACTGCTTATTTTAGTCTCAAGTCAGACCAGATAAAAGAAATTAAAAAACAGTCTGACTTTCGTAACCGATTAATCATAAAGCATCTGAGAAATCCAGAAAAAATTCTGGCAACCCTGACCATTGCGAATGGATTTATAAATGTCTGTTTTATTGTGGTCATGGGAATTATGCTAAATCTGGCCTTTGATTTTACAAAATTACCTTCCATTGGATTTATTATCCAAATTTCCATAATTGCATTTGCACTTTTACTTTTTGGAAAATTTCTGCCAAAATTTTATGCTAAAAATAAAGCTAATAAATTTGTCAGACATACGGCAATATTAATAATCATTTTCGATAAGCTATTTCATCCTTTTAGTATGTTTATGATAAACACCACATCAATTATCAGTAAAAAATTAGCTAACGTAAAACAAAACATTACAATTGATGATCTTTCACAAGCTTTAAATCTTACAACTCATCAAATTACCGAAGACGAAAACATTTTAAAAGGAATTATAAAATTTGGGGATATCGATGTTAAAGAAATAATGAAATCACGCGTTGATGTTTATACCGTAGAAATAAGCATCCAGTTTAAAGATTTACTTTCATTTATTATTGAGTCCGGTCACTCTAGAATCCCAGTATATTCTGAAACTTTCGATAATATTAAAGGAATCCTGTTTATAAAAGATCTTTTACCGCATTTCGGAAAAGATAATGATTTTAAATGGCAATCATTAATCAGAAATCCTTATTTTGTTCCGGAAAATAAAAAAATCAATGATTTACTTCAAGAATTTCAAGCAAATAAAATTCACATGGCAATTGTTATTGATGAATATGGTGGAACAAGTGGAATAGTAACTCTTGAGGATGTTTTAGAAGAAATTGTGGGAGAAATAACTGATGAATCTGACGAAGACGAAATTTTTTATTCGCAGATTAACGAAAACACGTATGTTTTTGAAGGAAAAACTTTACTTAACGACTTTATAAAAATTGTTGATATTGATGACGATTTATTCGATAATGTAAAGGGTGATGCTGATACAATTGCAGGAATTATTCTGGAACTTACCGGCGAAATACCTGCGAAAAATAAAAAAATTGACTTTAAAAATCTTACATTTACCATCGAATCAGTCGATAAAAGAAGGATTAAACAAATCAAGGTTACGATCAACAAATAATCAAGAAAAATGCATAAAGGGAGTATTTTAACATACATAAGTGTGTTTGCAATTATTGGCTTAATTATTTTAAGTGGATGCAAAAGAAAATACACTCCAAAACCTCGTGGATATTTCAGAATCGATTTACCAGAGAAAAAATATCAAAAATTAGATTCCTTCTATCCTTATAAATTTGAATATCCTGAATATGCCATTATTATGCAAGATAGTTCATTTGTATCTGAAAAGTACTGGATTAATATTGAATATCCTGATTTAAATGGTAAAATACATATTAGTTATAAAGCCATTAATAATAACTTAAGCCAAATTCTGGAAGACACCCGAAAGCTTGTTTACAAGCATACAATTAAAGCCGATGCCATTAATGAAAAAATGTTTATTAAACCTGAAAAAAAGGTGTATGGCATTTTATACGAAATTGAAGGTAATGCAGCCTCACCGATGCAATTTTTTTTAACAGACAGTACACATCATTATTTACGCGGTGCTCTATATTTTAATGTTGAACCAAACAAAGATTCTTTAGCTCCCGTGTTAGATTTTGTTAAAGAAGATATTATCGTTTTAATTGAATCGTTTGAATGGAAATAATCTGAATAGCGATGGGATTAATATTAAAAGAACGTATTAAAGATGATGTAAAATTTGGTCTTTGGGAAATTACAGAAGATTACGATACCCTTCGATCAGATCTTAAACTTGACAAGGAAGATATTGCTACGGTTGAAAACTTTAAAAATCACCGACGAAAACTTGAATGGCTTAGTGTGAGAATTCTTTTAAAAAGGATGTTAGGTAAAGATTCCAAAATTGTTTACGGACCGGAACGAAAACCATACTTACATAATAATTTATATAACATTAGCATATCTCACTCAAAAAATTTTACAGCAATTTTAATAGGTAAAAAGCGAAGAGTAGGATTAGATCTTGAATTTATGACTAGTAAAATACTACGAATTGCTGATAAGTTTTTACGTCCTGAAGAACTGGAAAATATTGAAAAAGACCAGGAATTATATCACCTTTACCTCCATTGGTGTGCTAAAGAAGCATTATATAAGATATGTGATAAAGTCGATATTAACTTTGTTACGAACCTCAGTATTGAGCCGTTTAAGCCCAAAGTAAAAGGATTAATATCAGGAACTGTTAACAATAGTTATATGAATGAAAAATTCGTATTAGATTATTTTACGCTTAAGAATTATGCAATTGTTTGGTGCTATAAATAAACTAATCTACAACTCATTTTTTGTTATCTTTATTTTTTAAAAATAATTTTACGCAATGATTTCTCAATTAATAAGTCACAGCATTTCTATCAATAAAAAGCTCTTTACTCTGCTTATTGATCCCGATCAACATACAACAGAATCATTAACTAACTTAAGTAAAAATGCTAATGAATCGGGGGTTGATCTTATTTTTGTAGGTGGAAGTTTGTTAAATAACGATATTGATAAATCATTCGAGCTAATTAAAAAAAATACTAATATTCCTGCTTTACTTTTCCCTGGCAGTTTACTTCAAATTACTAATAAGGCTGATGGTATTTTGTTATTATCATTAATCTCCGGAAGAAATCCCGATCTGCTTATAGGAAATCATGTAATTGCTTCGGCTCGCATCAAAAGAAGCAATTTGGAAGTTTTGCCAACAGGATATATCTTAATTGAAGGAGGTAAGTCAACCTCGGTTGAATACATGAGTAATACAAAACCTATACCTGCCGAAAAAATAGATATAGCCGTGGCAACAGCAATGGCCGGGGAAATGCTCGGGTTAAAATACATTTACCTTGAAGCAGGAAGTGGTGCTAAAACGTCTATTAACATTAAAATAATTAAAGGAGTAAAAGAAAACATCAATATACCTTTAATTGTTGGCGGTGGAATAAAAACTCCGAATGATGTTAAAAGTGCTGTTCATGCAGGAGCTGACATCATCGTTGTTGGTAATGCAATAGAGCAAAATCCTGAAATATTACCTAAATTAGTAAAAGCTTGCCAAAATTCATAAGCTTCTTAATAAATCCGTTTTCTTTAACATCTTTTAAGAAATAATATATAAAACTAATCCGTTATGATTAAACCCTGATTATTAAATCAGGTCTATACTTTATAATTATCTAGCTATAGATATTTAAGTTTAAAAAGATGAGTGATGGTATTATAAATAAAGTTCACCAGGAATTGATTGGAGAAATCTGGATGCCATTAAAGATAAATGGAATGGCTGAAAATGAGAAATATGACATTTCAAATTATGGCCGAATTAAAAGTTATAAAGTAAATAAAACAGAAGGACTAATAATAAAAGGGTCAACACTAAAAGGATATAAGATTCTAAATATTAAACTCGAAAACGAAAAACGTACTACAAAATACACCCACAAATTAGTAGCCGAGAACTTTATGCCAAAAGACAGTGATTTGCAACAATATGTAATTCATTTAGATTTTGATAAAATTAATAATCATGTTGATAATCTTAGATGGGTTACACAAGAAACCATGTTTGCTCATCAAAAAATAAATCCCAATTATAAACGAGGAACCATTAATTATTC
>JAUVLS010000302.1 GCA_030600625.1 Bacteroidales bacterium | reverse complement strand
ATTGCTTCATGAGCCTCCTGTGCTCCTTTTGATTTTGTCTTGAAATTTCTTGTTTTAAGATATTTTTCACCAAATTCATTTAAAATAACATTTTTTGCTGCACCAATTGCCATAGAAGATAAACTAACAGAATCGGTTCTCATATAAGTAATCTTCCCTGATTCGTATAGCTTTTGTGCAATAGCCATTGTTTGAGCAACTGAAAACCCAAGCTTTCTGCTAGCTTCTTGCTGCAAAGTTGATGTAGTAAAAGGAGCCGAAGGAGATTTTTTCCCTGGTTTTTTAACAACATCTGTTATATTGAAAGATGCGGTTTTACATTTTTCTAAGAATTCCAGTGTTTTTTTAGGTGATTTAATCTTTTCTGATAAATCTGCTTTTAATTCTTCATTCTTATTAGTTTTAAAAAGGCCTGTTACTTTAAAGAAAGACTCACTCTTAAAATTTATAATTTCTCGTTCTCTTTCAACAAGCAATTTAACAGCAACTGACTGAACTCTCCCTGCCGATAGTGATGGCTTTACTTTTTTCCACAAAACAGGAGATAATTCAAATCCCACTAACCTGTCCAAAATTCTTCTTGCTTGTTGTGCATTAACAACATTTTCATCAATTAATCTTGGATTTTTAATAGCATTTTGTATTGCTTCTTTTGTAATCTCGTGGAAAACTATTCTTTTTATTTTCTTAACATTCAGATCAAGAACTTTCATTAAATGCCATGCTATTGCCTCTCCCTCTCGATCTTCATCGGAAGCTAGCCAAACAACTTTAGCCTCTTTTGCAATCTTTTTTAATTCCTTAACAACTGCCTTTTTATCATCCGGAATTATATATTGAGGTTCATAATTTTTTTCTATATCAATTCCTAAATTCTTTTTTGCTAAATCTCTAATATGTCCAAAACTTGATTTAACTTGAAAATTTTTTCCTAAGAACTTCTCAATTGTCTTTGCTTTTGCCGGAGACTCAACGATAACTAAATTTTCAATCATAAATATTTTAATTTTAAGAATATCTAAAAACGACACAAACTTAATATAAAAAGTATTTTAAGTTCAAAAATTTTGAATTAAATATTATTTATTAATTTTACAAGCACTCGAAAACCGGTAATATGAACAAAATTAAAGTTACAACAAAATTTTATATAAGATTGTTTTGGATATTGATATCAATCCCAATAATAACAATCATTTTATTTTTTACACTAATATCTTTCGAGAAGTTAGGCGAAATGCCAACTTTTGAGGAATTAGAAAATCCGGAAAACAACTTAGCTTCTGATATTTATTCAGATGACGGAGTATTAATAGGAAATGTTTTTTGGGATAATCGATCTTATGCAAAATACAATGATATACCTCAGAATGTTATTGATGCTTTAATTGCAACGGAAGATATCCGCTTTCATAAACACTCAGGAATTGATGCAAGAGGATTAGCAAGAGTTTTAGTTTATTCTATATTAATGAATAATAGATCTTCCGGAGGAGGTAGTACAATTACGCAACAACTTGCAAAAAATCTTTTCCCAAGAGATACAACAACATATACATCTTCGATTGGAAGAAATGTACATCTCGGAACAGCAAAATTTAAAGAATGGGTTACTGCTGTAAAACTGGAACGTAATTATACCAAGGATGAAATCATTGTAATGTATTTAAATACAGTTCCTTTTGGCGGGATAACATATGGAATTAAATCAGCAACTAAAACTTATTTTAACAAACCCTCTGACTCATTAAAAATTGAAGAATCGGCCTTGCTTATAGGCCTTTTAAAAGCTCCTACTTATTATAGTCCCGTACGAAATCCTGAAAGATCAAGGCTAAGGAGAAATGTTGTCCTGAGTCAGATGAATAAATATAACTTTATTACTAATGAAGAATTTGATTCGTTAAGCATTCTTCCTATTGAATTAAATTATAAATTTCAAGATCACAATGCCGGATTAGCAACCTATTTCAGAGAATATTTAAGGCTTACATTAAATAAATCAAAACCAAATAAAAGAAATTATTTTTCATTAAGAGATTACAGAAACGATTCGATAGAATGGTATACAAATCCTTTATATGGTTGGTGTAAAAAGAATAATAAACCGGATGGTTCTAATTATGATTTATATCGTGATGGGCTAAAAATTTATACTACCATTGATTCAAGGATGCAGAAATATGCAGAAGAGGCACTGGTTGAGCATCTTAGCCAAGAATTACAAGATGATTTCAATATGGAACAGAAGAACAATCCAAATGCTCCGTATTATGAAGAACTAAGCGAAGAGGATTTAAAAAATATTATTAACCTTGCTATCCGTAGAACAGAGAGATATAGAAGTTTACGCCGAAGAGGTGTAAATATGGATTCTATAAGAGCTGTATTCAATACACGAATTGAAATGACTATTTTTTCATGGAAAGGAAAAGTGGACACTATTATGACTCCACTGGATTCATTACTTTATTATAAAAATTATTTGAGAGCCGGGTTTGTTTCTATTGATCCTCATAATGGTTATATAAAAGCTTATGTTGGTGGCCCGGATTTTAGACATTTTAAATACGAC
>JAUVLS010000238.1 GCA_030600625.1 Bacteroidales bacterium | reverse complement strand
AAAATGCAAACCAGCCGATTTTTAAATATATCAACCGACCAGGTTATTAATAACGAAGAAATGCTAAAACCACGATTTATTTATGAAATGTTTATTTATCATATCCGTGGAATGGCAAATAAAAAAGGAATTGAGACATTAGATAAAACATTAAATAAAATAGATATTAAAGAGCATTTACAATAACATATAAATTCAAAATGAAACACAAATTTTTAATTAAAACATTCCTGCTGATTATATTACCCTATGTGGTCTTATCACAGCATGATAGCACGATAACATTAACATTAAATAATGCACATCAATATGCTATCACTAATAATTTAAACTTAGAAAATGCTAAGTTAGATATCGAATCGGCACAAAAAAAAGTATGGGAAACTACAGCTATAGGTTTACCACAAATAAATGGGAAAATAGATTACCAAAATATTCCAGGCAAGATTCCTTCTTTTAGTTTTATTGATTTTGAAACTGGCGAACCATCAGAAATGCCATTAGCTGTAAAAAACAGTGCAACTTATTCGATAACTGCTGCTCAATTAGTTTTTAGTGGTGAATATATTGTTGGTTTACAAGCATCAAAAACTTATTTGCAGATTTCAAAATTAAGTCATGAAAAGCAAGAAGTGGATTTAAAAGCCGACGTTATAACTAGTTATATCTCTATTTTAACTCTTGAACATAATCTTGGAATCGTTAATTCATCCATCGAAAACATGGAATCTCTTGTCAGGGAAACAAGACTTTTAAACAAACAAGGCTTTTTGGAATCTACAGATACCGATCAATTACAAATAAGCCTAAATATACTTATCAATTCTAAAAACACAATCCAAAGACAAATTGAAATATCATATTCATTATTTAAAATATTATTAGGTGCCAATATAAATAATACACTTGCTTTAGCTGATAATTTAGATAATATCTATAATCAAATTATTAATAAATCATATAATGAAACCTTTGATATTGCAAACAATATTGATTATAAAATGATAAACAACCAGGTTAAAATATCAGAGTTATCGCTTAAACGTGAAAAAACTAAATATTTACCTACCATTTCTGCATTCTATAACTACCAGGATAAAACCGAAAAAGCATCTTTCGATTTTACAATTAATCATATTATTGGTGTTAGTTTAGATATGCCTATATTTTCCAGTTTCCAACGAAATGCGGTTGTGCAACAAGCAAAAATTGATTATAAAAAATCATTTAACAACCAACATTTACTTGAAAATAATTTAAATATTCAGGCACAACAACTTAGATACTATTTTCAGGATGCATTAGATAAATATAAAATGACAAAACAAAATGTCGAATTATCAAAAGATGTATTTGATAAAACATCTAAAAAATATAAACAAGGAATGGTTTCAAGTATGGATTTAACACAAGCTAACTCAACTTATTTACAAACACAATCAGATAATACATCAGCACTTTTTGAATTATTTAAATCAAAAATCGAATTAGAAAAAATATTAAACGAATTATAAAATGAGAAAAATATTAGTATTCGCAATCGCAGCCACAATGGTGGCATGTAGTCCTTCACCAAGAAATGAAAATCTTGCAGAACTTACAGCCAGAAGAGATTCATTGCAAAAGGAACAATTAAGCATTGAAACTCAGTTAAATGTAATTGAGGCACAAATTG
Organism: Bacteroidales bacterium; assembly: GCA_030600625.1. The sequence goes on along the minus strand of JAUVLS010000238.1, from coordinate 1,687 downwards.
CTGAAGCCGACACCACTATTAATCCAAACGATTTGAAGATCTTAAAGCAAATCACAATGCAAAAAAATAAAATAGTAAAAATTGATAAAAAAATTATTGCACTTGAAAATAAAATGACAGCTAAAGATCAAAAGAAACTTTTGCCTGTTGCAGTAAAAGAAATGCAAAACGAACAGTTCGATCATTATATTATTGCCTTTGGCGAAGTTGAAGCTAAAAATTACGCTATGATAAGCCCTGAAATGAATGGCCGAATCGAAAAAATTTATGTAAAGAAAGGTCAAAGAGTTTCCAAAGGATCATTGTTAGTTATACTTAGCACTGATGCTCTTGACAAACAAATTGCCGGTGTTAAAAGTAACCTTGATTTTGCAACAACCACTTATAATAAACAGGAGGCATTATGGAATGAAGACATTGGTTCTGAAATTGATTTTCTGGCTGCAAAAAACACCAAAGAAACCTTAGAATCTCAATTAGAATCGCTTGAAGCACAAATTCGAATGTCGCAAATCAGAGCACCTTTTGATGGTATTGTAGATAAAATCTTCCCGAAAGAAGGAGAAATGGCCGGACCCGCGTTTCCTGTTATCGAATTTGTAAATCTTAAAAAACTTACTATTAAAGCTGATGTTTCAGAAGCATATATTAATAAAATCGTGAATGGTCAAATTGTTGAACTAAGCTTTGCGTCACTACCTGATTATAGCATCAAAACTCCTGTTATACAGGTATCTAATGTAATCGAATCAACTAGTCGCACATTCGAAATAGAAATGGAAATAAATAATACAGGTGAAAAAATAAAACCTAATATGGTTTCAACTATACACATAAATGATTTTTCATCTAATAAAGCATTTGTGGTACCTTCTTTAGTAATTCGTAAAGATATTTCAGGCAATTATGTATATGTTGTTAACAAGGTAAATAATGAGAACATTGTTGGTAAAAAATATGTTTCAACAGGTTTATCTTATGATGAAAACACAGTTATTAGCAAAGGTCTTAATGCTGGTGATAAAGTTATTGTTAAGGGGTTTCATCTTGTAAGCGCAGGTGTACCGGTAAATGTTGTTGAATAAACAAAAAAGAAACTGACATGACAGTAAAAGAATTATCAAAAAAAGTAGTAAGAGAATTTAAGCTAACATCTCTTGCTCTAAAAAATAAAAACACCGTTTATCTGCTTACAGTAATGTTATTGTTTTTTGGTATGCATTCGTACCTCAATCTACCAAAAGAACTTTTCCCTGAAATTGTCTGGCCTCAAATTATGGTGCAAACAATTTATCCCGGGAACTCTCCTGAAGATATTGAAAATCTGATAACAAGACCACTTGAAAAAGAAATAGAAAATGTTCGTGGATTAAAGGAATTAACATCTATTTCGGCACAGGATGCTTCTATGATTTTCGTGGAGTTCAGTACTGATGTTGATTTAGAAGATGCTTTACGCAGAGTAAAAGATGCTGTTGATATTGGGCAAAATAAATTACCAAAAGGCGCTACAGAATTACAGGATCCTTTGGTTTTTGATATAGATTTTTCTGAGTTTGCTATTTTAAATATTAATCTTTCCGGTGATTACAGTATTGAGGAACTTAAGTATTATGCTGAGCATTTACAAGACGAATTTGAGAATATTCCAGAAGTATCAAAAGTCATGATTGAGGGCGTAAACGAC
>JAUVLS010000017.1 GCA_030600625.1 Bacteroidales bacterium | reverse complement strand
AAACAATTTTTTACCGATCCGCTTCATGTAAACGAAAATAAATTTACGTACATTCAGTCGCTCGGCATTTTACAGAAAAATATTTTACAAAATCTTAAAGTGGTTTAGTATAAATGCTTAAATTCTTAAAGAAAATAATCGGCTATATATTTTTAGTTCCAATATATTTTTATAAATGGGGTATTTCTCCATTTACACCTGCCTCATGCAGGCATACACCAACCTGTTCGGAGTATTTCGTTGAAGCAGTTAAAATGCATGGGCCTTTTAAAGGTGGATGGCTGGGTCTAAAACGATTATCAAAATGCCATCCGTGGGGTACTCATGGATATGATCCGGTTCCAAAAATCACTATAAAAGAATACAAGCCGGGGAAAAATAAACCTGTCGGCAGACAGGTAAGAAAAACCACTATCAATTGATAGTGGCCTCATATATTAATATTTCTGTTTAAAAATGATGCGCTTCGGCATGAAGTTCCAGGCAGGATAAGTCCTGTGGAGTATTGATATTAATAAACGCTTTGCGATTTTCATCAGTATTATCTAAATTATGATATCTGACATTTAAATCCTTAATAAAATTCTCGATTGAATATTTATTTGAGCCACTTAAAAAGTTTGTCAATTTCTCTTCTATTCTCTTATGATAAATAGCATGAAGAGGCTCCTTAAAATCTTTAATTCTGGGAATTGCAGCATCGCATTTTCTACGATTATAAAAATCAATATGTTCTCTTACCAATTTACTTGAGATACAAGGCATATCGCTGGCAAAAACAAATACTTCATCGTTTTTCGCCGCTTTTAAAGCAGCCTGAATTCCACCTAAGGGACCAACATTTTTAATTTCATCAGGTACCAGATTAAAGTGTTGATAACCTTTAAACTCATCAGGTGTATTAGTCACAATAATAATGTCATCAAAAATTTCATGTAAGATTTTTACGGTACGTGCAATAATTCGCACCCCGCTAATTTGAATATTAGCTTTAGTTTTTCCGTTAAATCTTTTGTTTACTCCACCGGCAAGAATAGCTGCCGACACGTGCAATTTTTCCTTAATTGGTTCCATAACACTTGTTTTGGTTAAACAATTGTTAAAATATATTTTGCTTTATATCAAAACAAAATATGTAAGTTGGTTTAATTCTTCCGATACAAACTTCGGCATCAAATATATGTAAAATATTAAAGCTAATACTAGGTATTTATTATGCTTATTAACGCATTGGTAATTTTACTAATATTCAATAACTTACTTATAAAGTATTTTGATAATTTAGAAAGAATTCAAATAAAAAAACAAAGCTCTCAATTTATAAGAGTCTCAATATCTTTTTATTACAAATGATGATTTTAGTTTTTAACACATAAAACGGAATAAACAACTTATAATCGGAGCGTTAAAGCACAAAGATTTATTTATAAACCAATCTTTTCTGCAATTTCTTTCATTGCACTAAGAGCAATTTCCGCAAAATCATTTAGAGGAAGTCCAATCTTTTCGCACTCCATAATATTTTCACGGCTAACAGAAGCAGCAAAAGCGCTTTGTTTCATCCTTTTAGTAACAGATTTTGGTTTTACATCCTTTATCTTTTTATCGGGATAAACTAAAGCAACTGCGTAAATTAATCCTGTAATGGTTTCACCTGCTGACAATGCATGTTGAAATTCAGTTGTTCTTTCCAGTCCTGTAGCTTCTTCGTTGTGCATTTTAATGGCATCCAAAATATCTTCCTCAATTCCTTCGTCACGTAATAACTCTTCAGCAACCAGAGCATGTTTTTTAGGATCGGCATTTGTAATTTCAGTATCAATATCGTGAAGCAAACCGGCAAGACCCCACTTCTCTACATCACGACCTAAGCTTTTAGCTAATGCTCGCATTACGGCTTCTGAAGCATAACAGTGATAAAGCATTTTTTCGCTCTTCACATACTTTTTTAGTAAGCTTTCAGCCTCATTTCTGTCCATAGTTCAATAATAATTAGGTCTGGGTTTAGGTAATAAATTAGATTGCTCAAATATAATTAATGTGCATCAATTCCATGCAACATATATAATAAATGTTGCAATGTTTTTATAATTTCAGTCATATATTCCTGAACTGCTTTTACACTTCCCGGTAATGTATAAACCAAACTTTCTCCCATCACTCCTGCCACTGCCCTACTCAAAAGCGCATTAGGCTTTTCTGCTCCGTATTTAATACGAATCATTTCCATAATTCCGGGGATTTCCTTATCCAGCAATGGCTGAATAGTTTCTACAGTTATATCGCGTTTCCCAATTCCGGTTCCCCCGGTGGTTATAATAATATCATATTTATCTTCTTTTGCTTTGGAAAGAATACTTGTAAGTTTCGGACTACTATCAGGAATTATTTCTTTATCGATTTGATATTTTACGCCAAGTTTTCTTAAATAAAAATCTAAAAGCTCTATGACTTTTGGACCACTTCTGTCTTCATATTCACCTGCACTGGCTCTATCACTTAAAGTTACAATAAGTGCTTTATAAACTTTAGGAATATATTCTATTTTATCACCAGATTTAATAAGGCCAACTTTTTTTACACGACAAAATATTCCAACTCGTGGCATCACATAATTTCCTAATTCACGAAACTGATCATGAAAAGGCTTTCCAACTTGTGTTACTTCCAGTATAGCATCTCCTATTTTTAACAAATCAAAAGTTTGAAAATTAATATCGTGTAAACCTTCAGATGTTATATTCTCGGCAAATTCTCCAAATTCGGTATCTCTGGCTTTAGTTAATTCTTTAAATCGATTGATATGAGAAATGTCGATAATACTAATCTGCCTGTTCCAGCTTCCTGCATGAACATCACCAATAATTCCCTTATCATTCAATTTTAATTCCTTTACGGGTTTTTTAACACCACGTTCAGAAGACTGACTTACTGATAAAACTTTTCTTTCGCTCATATTCGTTGTTTATTTTAGGGACTGGGGCTTATTCATTCTTACTTTACTTTTTTCAATTCATTTATTATTTGATATACCAAGGTAGAAAGGTTTTTATGTGGAATTAACCACTTTATTTCTCATTATCAGAATAATGATTGTTGTATATTCTCTTTTCTTTTAATCGTAAATTTCATTGGTGATTTTTTATTTAAGATTTCAATATTTTTATTTTCCTTTAGGTAATTTGTTAATTTTCTTGTCGTCCAATCAATTTTCAATCTTTCAATTATTTCTTTTGAAGAAAATACCCCCAACGATAATAACTTAATAATTTTTGAATCAACATCATCAAATGTAGATGATTGTTCATTCACAACCGAAGCTTTTATTTCTTTTAATGAATAATTTTCTATCTTATGTCCTTGTATATCTACAGGGATTGCTCCTTTTTGAATTAAGATAGTGTTGGCATTCTTTTCTGAACTCAACGGTATTCGAACAAAGATGTTTCGTCCTTTTCGCAATCCATCAACAACACCAGACCATGTACCACCTTTTTCGCTTGATTCTGCCACATAAATTTCTTTAGCTAAGCCATATATGATTGGATTTCTTGCCATTGCAAGTTGTACACTCCAAGGAGCCTTGGGGAAAAACGTACTCAGTATGAGTACATCACCATCAATAATTTGTTTGTAATACTTTTTAAACCCCGATTGAAATGTGGTTATACCTTGTGGTAATACAATAATACTCTGCCCTTTGTATTTAATAGCAGAATCCAAAGCTTGCTTATCCACACCTTTGGCAAATCCACTTACAACAACCTTATAATTTTCACTTGCTGTTTTAGCAATATTATCCGTAAATTCTAAAGAAATATTCTCTGCTTTTCGAGAACCAACAATTGCAATTGAGTTTTCTTTCATTATCTGCTTATTCCCTTTAGTGTATATTAAAGGCGGAGAATATGCACGTTTTAAGTTGTTTTTTATCACTGGCGAATAGTCTGGAGATGTAATAGGAATAATATCATATCCCTGTTCTAATAAGTCCTCAACAAGGAATGAATAATTTGCAAGTTCATTTTTTGCACCATTTAATAATTCAATTTCCTTTTCATTTAAAGAAAATAAATTTTGCCAATCTGATTTTTTACAATGAAAAAAATCAATAATACTTTGTTTTTCTTCAAAAAATCGTACTATCAACTCATTTTTTCTTGCCGTTTTCATACTTGGAATATGAGCTAATGCAATCCAATAAGCGTATTCCTGTTTCATACTATTCAAAATTATATATCTCCTCCAACAGTTCTTGCAATAACTAACGGAACAATTGTTTTAGCTCCAAAATTAGTCAATAATTTACCAATTTCCTTAATAGTTGCACCACTATCAAATATATCATCAACAAGCAAAATACTTTTGTTATTTATTTCATCAGGCTCTGTATAATTAAATGCCCCGGAAACATTATCTCTTTTTAAGTATGCATTTTGAAATACTTTTTGCGGTCGTGTTTCACGTTGCTTAATAAGTTTATGACTTATAGGTATTTTTAAAACGAAAGACATTTTCTCTGCAAAATTTTTTACTAAATTGCCGGAGCTTGTTGGCGGAACATAAACAATTAAATCAAAATGTTGGTTCCCAAAAGTTTTTCTACAAGCTTTTAATGTTAATTTTAACAAAAAATCGGGAAAGTCGCCACCATTTTCATATTTACAGCGATGTAAAGCTGCACCAACATTTGAAACGCCATAATACGAAGAGGCAATTCCGTTTTCAATATTTGAATTATTGCTTTCAATATCAAGAACCGGGAAATAGGTTTCTCTAAATTCAATTAATTTGCCAATTGTTTCTTTTTCAGGATTCACAGTTCTTTTTTTGTATTTGGAATTATCACAGTTTTCAAACTTGCTTGGTAATGTATCACCAAGATACTCACATAAAAATTTCATTCGTGGTTCAGTAGTGAATATATATTTCACCATCGAATCTAAATCTTTAAGTTTAGCATTTCTTAATTCATCAAATTTAGCAGTATTTAATTCAGGAGCATTAAACTGATATTCGTACTTTTTAGACACTTCTTTAATAATTTCTTGTTCTATCAAATCTGCTTTTATAACCCTGATTTGAGTTTGTTTCATATTAGTTTGTTTCATCAATTGCCTTTCACCAAGTTGCTCTTGCTTAACTGCATTGATTACTTTTTGATATTTCCTGATACTGGGTCTGCCTCCATCAATAAAAGCCTTTGGTAGTTTATAATCTTCTACAATTCCATTTTCATCTTGTTTGGAATTATAAAATAAAATAATGTATGTTTTTTGACCGTCTCTTCCTGCTCTTCCAATTTCTTGATAATAGTGAATTGGGGATGCTGGTATTTGTGTATGAATAATAAATCGAATATCTGGTTTATCAATGCCCATTCCAAGAGCATTTGTAGATACAACACATTTCCATTTGTTATTCATCAAACCTTTTTCGATCTCTTTTCTCGTATCTCCATCAAGTCCGGCATTATAATCGGTTGAATTAATGCCTACAAAATCAAACCATCTTGCATATATTTCTGTGTTTACCCTTGTGCCTGTATAAAGCAAGCCTGTTCCGGGAAGCTTATTTATATTTTCAGCAAGCCAAAGAAGTTTTTCATCTTCAGATTTTGTTTCAATAACAAATAAATTAAAATTTTCACGAAGCAAATTACCTCGAATTGTAGTTAAATTTCCGGAAATTTGTTGTTCTATATCAGCTTGCACTCTTTTTGTTGCTGTTGCTGTGGTAGCTAAAACAGGAAGTTCTTTAGGAAGCAATTGAACCAAGTTTATTATTCTTCGGAATGCAGGGCGAAAATCATGTCCCCAAACCGAAATTGTATGAGCCTCATCAATTACAATCATAGACAAATTCATTTTCCGTGTTGCTTCAATCCATTCTTGATTTTCTTGTCTTTCCGGAGCAATGTATAGAATTTTTATTTTGCCATTTATTGCATCTTGAATTACTTGTGAGTTTTCTTCATGTGTTTGCTCAGAATTTATATGTTTCGCAGGAATTCCTTTTTCGTTCAAACTATTAACCTGGTCTCGCATCAATGCAATTAAGGGCGAGAAAATTACGGTTATTCCGTCAAATTGGGTTGCAGGAAATTGAAAACAAAGTGACTTCCCATAGCCTGTTTTTTCAATTAACAACATTCTTTTTCCACGAAGGAGCATATCAATTGTTTCCCATTGTTCATCATAAAATTTATCAAATCCAAAGATTTTTTTAAGTTTTATTTCTGCTTCATTTCGTGTCATACCGGATGTCTTCTTTTATATTGCAGCTAACTTAGATGTATAAATAATTTCATCACCCGGCTTTATTTTACCGGTTTTTAAAACTTTAGCAAAAATCCCTTCCTTAGGCATAACACACTTCCCAACCTGACTAAATATTGCACATCCATCTCCATGACATTTTTTCCCAATTTGAGTAATTTCCAGTTCAACATCAGCAATATTAAGTATGTCGCCAGGTTTCATAGTATAAAGCGTAATGCCTTCGGTTGTTATATTTTCTGCAAATTCTCCAAATTCCAATTTTCTGCCAAGCACTTCTTCAAACTTATCAATACTTTCTTTTGCCAATAAACTTACCTGTCGATGCCAGTCACCTGCATGAGCATCATTCTCAACTCCATTCTCAGTAATAACAATCTCATTCACAGACTCCTTAATTACACCCTTCTTTTCTGAGATATTTACTGAAAGTACTTTTATTTTATCCATTTTATTTTAGTTTTCTATGGTAACAAAAATAATAAAATCTTACATCTTAAACTATTATTATTAGACTTCCGAAGTTTCGAAAACTTCAGAAGTATTTTTAATACTTAACTTAAAAAAAGTATTTTTGCAATGGATTATGGCAAGTAATAAAAATCAATATAAGTTTACTGAAGGTGAAATACACCAGTTTAAAGTTACCGGGTACACAGAAATTCCGAGTACCGATGAATCGTTTTATATTCTTGAGAATCTATTTGGTGGCAAACACCTGTTAAAGGCGTTCAACTACAAACATTATAATCTTAAAACCGACCAGGAAATAAAGTGCAAGATTGACAAAATTAATTGTAGCGGTAAAATTTACCTCGAACCTGAGAATCCGGTTTACAAAGAAGGTAAAATCTATGAGTTTGATTTATTAAAAATTATTGATCAAATAAATTCTGTTGGCGAAAAAGAAAAAGCAGCAATTGTAAAAGATCAGTTTGGAATTGAAATTACCTGTTCCTTACCTGACGATCTGATTTCAGATCATAATCTGAAAAAAATTAGATGTAAAGTATTGAGAATCAGGAAGGGTCAATTATTTTTATCTTATCCTGAATCTGAATCAAAAAGAAAACTTCTGAATATTGGTGAAAAATATTGGTTCACACTTACACAAATAAAAGAATTAGAGCATAAAACAGATTATTACATTTTAAAGGATCAGCATGATAATTCGTATTCGTTAAAAAAAGATATGTACGAACACTATGCTTATAAGATTGGACAAAAAGTGGAATGTATCGTAACAAAATATAATACTGATACCCATTTAAAAATTGAACCTGTTCATCCACATTACGAAATAGGAAAAACTTATTCATTTAAATATCTACGAATAATAAAAGACTTTAATCCTTTAGGTGAAGAAGAAAATGTAATTATTGTACAAGATGTTTATGGAGTGGAGACCAAGGTAAGGTCGCAAAACATATCAAATTTGAAAAGCCCTTATCCTGAATATTTTAATTGTAAGGTTGATGGAATAAGAAAAGGTAAAGCTATTTTGAGTATTAAATTTAAGCTCTAAATAACAAGTATTTATTCAAGACTCTATCTGTTAAATGTTTAACAACATTTTAAGAAAAATTAACACATAATAAATAAAATTAATTTATACATTTGCATCCTATTTTAAATACTTTTTTGTAAGTTTAATCTAAATTTCTATAATTTGATTAAATTTTAATGATAGGTCTTAAAAATAAGTCTGAAATTAATATTGAGGCTGCAAAACTATTACATGATAGTGATTATTATGCGCCTAGCGTACATTGCTCATATTATAGTTGTTTACAACTAATGAAATATTCATTAAATTCACATTTTAAGTTTACTGAAGATGAAATTGGTTCAAAAATTAATGAATACACAAGGAATAATAAAGACGGAAGTCACAACTTTTTTATCAGTTTTTTGTTTAAAGAAATAAAAAATAATTATTCAAAAAGAGAATCTATCGATTTTAATAATAAAATAAATACATTAAAAAAAATTAGAACTAAAGCTGATTATGGTAAAGATGATATATTGCATAATATAAGCAATTCTGCCATAACTTTATCTAATGAAATAACCGCAATTATAAAAAAGCATTTAATATTATGAGCTCAAAAGAATATATAAAGAAGGAATTGACAAAAATTATAACTGTTTTTAAAAATATAAAACTTCTTTATGAATATGATGGTTTATCTCAAATTCATACTATAAAAGTACTCCCTAAAGATTTTTTCGAATTAAATGATGACTTTGCTGAGTTTCAATCTTCATTAATTGAATACTTTATTGATAATCATCCTGATGAAAGTATTTTATTTATTTCTAGTGAATCTCCTATTGAAATTAATAATCCTGAGTTTACATTTATTGGTGAATTTTATTTAGATTTCGATAAAAGACTAAACCAAGTAGAATTTAATAAACTATTAAAATCTTTATCTTCGAATTGTAATTTTGATAAGAAACCTGAGAAAATTACAGGTGAGAATAATTATGCATTAGCTGCTTAAATATGAAAAAAAATAAACCTTTCTCTTTTAGCTATTTTTTTATTCGAAAAAGTCAAATTGAAAGATTAAAACAAGAAGAAGTTGGTTCTATGAATATTGATATTGATGTTCACGGATATGTATATGCTAAAAACAACACGTTTCAGCTTGATTTAATTACAAAGGTTTGGGATGATAAAGAAGTTTTTAATGCACTTGTTCATGGAGTTGGCATATTTGAATTTGAAAACTTAGACGATGAAAATATTGATAGTTATTTTTATTTAAATGCGCCAGCTATACTCTTTCCTTATATAAGAGCTTACGTAACTTCTCTAACAGCTTTGTCGGGATTAAATCCTATAACGCTACCTACTCTAAATCTTGAAAGTTTGAAAGAAAAATTAAAAGATAATACTGAATTAATTAAAGATTAAATTTATAAGTCAATTTTCGTTTTCTCAACCAGCTTTACTTCATCAATATTCATTTCCTTATCGACAGCTTTGCACATATCGTAAACAGTAAGTAATGCCACCGAAACAGCAGTTAATGCCTCCATTTCGATTCCGGTTTTTCCAATACATCTCGCCTCAGAGTTAACGCGAACACCTGTTTTATCTATGGTAGCTTTTACATCTAATTTTGTAATTTGCAAAGGATGACATAAAGGAATTAATTCGTTGGTTCGCTTTCCACCCTGAATTCCGGCAACTTCAGAAATAGTTAACACATCACCCTTTTTCATCGAATTATCCTGAATCAACTGAATAGTTTCAGATTTTAATGTAATATGCCCTGTTGCTTTAGCAACACGTTTTTGATCTGCTTTACCACCAACATCAACCATATTAGCTTTTCCGGCATCATCAACATGACTAAATTTTTTCATGATTTTAAACTTTAATACATATCGTAAAGACGCAATGCATTGCGTCTCTATTTAAATCATCCTCCAATATTATAAAACTTACCTGTATTGTTCACATGCCCGGAACGTGGTTTGTTTTCAACAGCCATTTCAATTGCTTTCTCTGCTCCAAGTTCTCTTACGCTATACTGAATATCACTAAACAAACAAGGTTTAATCATTCCGTTTGCCGTTAAGCGAAGTCGATTACAAATGGCACAATCGCCTCCGGAACCACCCTGCACAACCGAGAACTCACCTTTTTCCAAATCCATTTCTTTTATATACCGAATTTGCAAATTATTTTCTTCGCAATATTTTGCTACAGAAATAGCATGTGGCTCGAGACTATTATTTGTGATTACACAGTTAATTTTTATAGGATTAAGACCTGCTTTTTTGGCTGCTTTTATACCATCAAATACCTTTTGTACATTACCTACCCTGGTAATTTGCCTGAATTTTTCAGGGTCAATTGTATCTAAGCTAATATTAACTCTTTGCAATCCGGCTTTAACTAAATCGTCGGCATATTTATCCAGAAAAACCCCGTTTGTAGTCATTGACAAATCCTTAATTCCCTTTATGCTAGAAATCATAGATATTAAATCTACGATTCCATTTCTAACTAAGGGTTCTCCACCAGTAATACGGACTTTGTCAATACCTTTACTAACGGCTATTCTGGTAAATTCAACTATTTCATCAAAATTCAGAATATCCTCATGTTTTAACAATGGAACACCATTCTCGGGCATACAATACACACAACGCAAATTACAGCGATCGGTAACAGATATTCTTAAATAATTTATTTTGCGATTAAATCTGTCGAACATGCACAAGCTCTCCTTTTTTAATTAATTCTTTACCTATATCCATTGAAATAACACCGTGTGCCAAAGTTAAAGCATGTAAATGAGCCGAGCCATGATAATCAACAGGAAAAACCTGGCTGTTTTCTATATATACAGGAAGATAAGCTTTTCGATCAGTAGTTCGTCTGCTAAAATCAACTCCCATTGGTAACTGAAATTCTATAGGATTGGTAACACGATGCATCAATTTATAAATTAATGGTTTAACCAGTAATTCAAATTGTATAAACGATGAAACCGGATTTCCGGGTAGTCCATAACAGAATTTCTTACCTGCAATACCAAAAGTTGTTGGTTTACCGGGCTTAACTGCTATTGAATCGAACAGTATTTCTACTCCTGCTTTTTTCATAACATCCGGCACAAAATCAAAAGCTCCCATTGATACTCCACCGGTTAATAAAACAATATCACTTTCACTTAAAGCGCTACTAACTTTATCATAAGTATCTTCAGGTGTATCATCTGCAATACCATAATAATAAGGAATTGCTCCACATGATTTTACTTGAGCAATTAACTGGTAAGCATTACTATTTCGTATTTGCGATACTGATGGTCTCTTGTTTGGCTCAACTAATTCATTGCCTGTTGAAATTATTCCTATTTTAGGTCGTTTCCCTACTAAAACATCAGTATAACCAACTGAAGCAAAAACAGCAATATGTTCCGGTTTTATTTCTATGCCTTTATTTAAAACCAGTTGCCCGGTTTTTACATCTTCACCCTTGTAACTAATATTATCTTTACCTACTTTGCTTATTACTTTTACGAACTTATTTTCAATTTCTTCGGTTGATTCAACCTTTACAACAAAATCGGAACCTTTTGGTATTGGTGCTCCGGTCATTATTTTAGCACACTGATTTGGACCAATTTCCTTTTCCGGAATTTTACCTGCCGGAATTACTTCAATAATTTCCAGGGTATTATTTACATCTTGTTTTCTACATGCATAACCATCCATTGCAGACTTATCAAACGGTGGCATTTCAATATCTGATTTTACATCTTCAGCTAAGATACGTCCCAACGAATTAGTAAAAATAACTTTTTCAGTTTCTAACTGATATGCATTTTGCAATACAATTTTATATGCTTCTTCTATTTTAATCATTGTTAAATTTTTGAGCAAAATTAATACTTCTACTTCAAAATATACTTGTTAATATATAAATGTTTCGATATGATTTCTAAAATACTCATTTACAATTTCTTTTACCTGATTTACTTTGTGATTTTCAGGTAAAGTATTGAAAATCTTATCAAGATATTTTTTTTCGTAAAGACGTTTTATCGAATAATCAAAATTCAGATCGAATATCCAGCCAATTTGTAATAATTTAAAATCATTTAGCGTTTTCATCGATTCTTTCATAACAACTTGTTTGTTAATTATTGACTCCAAAACATTATCACTTATTTCATCATTATCGGGCAATTCAAGTTCCAGAGCTTTATTTTTCTTTTGCTCTTTTATCATGTAATATTCTGTAATCAATCGCCATATATCCAGCTTATCAGCATCGCGAATAAGTTTTGAGAAGAAAACTATGCGTTCATCTTTTTCAAAGGGAATCTTTGCTGTGCTATGATTTAAAATCGAATTATAAATAATTTCCTTATTCTCTTTTGATAGATCGTTCAGAACATTATTCTCTTTTAAAACTTCTACTCCCAGTTCAGCATGATTTTGAGATTTTGAATCAGAAAAGGTTTGATATTTTGCATATTGTCGAAATCTGCCAATATCATGAAAAAGGCCAATGATTTCGGATAACATCACCTCTTCATTATTTAAATTCAGGTTTTGAGCAATTCCTACAATTTCCTTTCGTACTTTCCTGCTATGATTTGCTTTAATCTCAATATTTTCAGACATATCCGGATATTGTAGTACAAACTGATTTACATAGTT
>JAUVLS010000144.1 GCA_030600625.1 Bacteroidales bacterium | reverse complement strand
TACACAAAAAAGTGTAAAAATGAATCAAAAAAATATAAAAGATTAAGCTTTCATGTACTTACTAGTAAACTAGCACAAAAAATTATTCTTTCGACTTTTTTTCTGATAATTCAAGCATAGATTCTAATGTCTTGGTAAGATAATCTTCATATTTATTTACCATGTCTATTGTAAGCTGGTTTGCAGCTACCCAATATAATTTGTTTTCTTCATCAAGCTTTGTTACAAAAGTTAGATTTTTCACCTTTTTTTTATGCTCAGTACGGAGTGCAATTCTATTATCGTTAATAATACTTAAGGAATTCTTGCCTTGTTTAATTGAATTTCCGCTACGAATTGTCTCAAAATTTGTGATAATTTCATTAAACATAGTTTGATAAGAAGAGGGTAAAGTCTGTCCAAAAATCTCTGCCGTAAATAAGATTAGACCAAGTGCCAAAAGTGTCTTTAATGTTTTCATATGTTGATATTTTTTAATTAATTTTGTGTGAACCTGCATTTAATAAAAAATGTTTTTGTCGATTTTCAATGGATTCGTAAACTTGGTTGTGTAATAACTGCTTATTTCATAAATTCAGATTATACGTGGATACAAATTAGAAAAAAATTTATAAAAAGAAAAATTAATGCTCAATTAAATTCAATGAAAAATCTAAGTTCAATTTCAATTGCCATTTTATTAATAATTGGCATTAGCTCTTGTAATCAAAAACCAACTACAACAGGCAAAAAGTTTGGAGAAACCAAAGAAATTGCAAAAAATCGCAATGATGAGCTGTTCGGCATTTTCAATAAAGAATTAAGCAATGAAGAAATAGAGTCATTAAAATTTTTGTATGCTTATATGCCTTTAAATGATTTAGCCGACTATGACGGTGATTTTTACCTCAAACATGTAAGAGCAACTATTAAAGCGAAAAATGAAATTGAATGGGCAACGAAAATTCCTGAAAATATTTATAAGCATTTTGTTTTACCCTACCGTATTAATAATGAAAATTTAGATACTTCAAGGATTGTTTTCTACAACGAACTAAAAGACCGTATTAAAGGTATGTCGATGTACGATGCGGCAATTGAAGTAAATCATTGGTGTCACGAAAAAGTAGAGTATCGCCCTGCCGACGGACGTACCTCATCGCCTTTGGCTACTATAAAAACAGCTTACGGGCGCTGTGGCGAAGAATCAACTTTTGCTGTAGCAGCTATGCGTTCGGTTTGCATTCCGGCACGCCAGGTTTATACACCACGTTGGGCACATTCCGACGATAATCATGCCTGGGTTGAGGTTTGGGCAGACGGACAATGGTACTTTCTTGGCGCATGCGAGCCGCAACCGGTTCTGAATTTTGGCTGGTTCAACAAACCGGCAAGTCGTGCAATGTTAGTACATGCCCGTGTTTTTGGTGAATATGAAGGTAGCGAAGAAATTAATGTTAGCACCTCGCAATACGACGATATTAACGTAATAGAAAGATATGCAAATACTTTTAAGCAGTTTATAAAAATTGTTGATGTAGAAGGAAAACCGGTTGAAGATGCAAAAATTGAATATCAATTGTACAATTATGCAGAGTTCTATCCTATAACAAAAAAACATTCTGACGAGAATGGCATTTCGTATCTAACAACCGGTTTGGGCGAATTACTGATTTGGGTAAGCGACAGTTTAAATTATGGTTTTCAAAAAATTAAAATCGGTAAAAAAGATACTGTTATAATTGCAATGAACAATCCGGAATTTAAAAACGTACATTGGGAATTAATGCCACCACCTATATCTGACAAAACAAAAGTTGAATTAACCAATGAACAAATAAACCGAAACAAAGCCACATTGCAATACGAAGATTCTATCCGTAATGCTTATGTTTCATCATTTATTTCGAAAGAAGATTTTATTGCCGGACATGATGAAAGTTTATGGCAATATGTAAAGAAAAGCCGAGGAAATTACGAAGAAATAATCAACTTTATTGATGCAAATAAAGAAAATAAATGGGCAGAGCCACTTCTTAATGTAATTGCAAACAAAGATTTGCGAGATACCAAAGCAAGCATTCTAAACAACCACTTAAATAATTCAATGGCTTATACCGATAAATTTTCTTCGGAAATATTTAAAAAATATATTTTAAACCCAAGAATTGAACTCGAAATGCTTTTAGCATACAAAAGTTTTCTTATCAGTAAATTCGATGAAAAATTTATTGAAAATGTAAGACAAGATCCCAATGTTTTAATCAATTGGATTAAAGACAGCATCCAGATTAATAACGAAAGACAAGCGTATAATATACCTGTAACACCAATTGGTGTATATAAATTAAGAGTAGCCAACAGCCGTTCCCGTAAATTATTTTTTGTAGCAACTTGCCGAACTTTTGGAATTCCTTCACGATTAGAACCAGGTACTTATACCGCCCAGTATATGTCTGAAGACAATTGGATTGATGTATTTTTTGAAGGAAAACCACAGCAATATGAAAAATTCAATATTAGCTTTAATGTTACCGATAAAGACCTGAAATTTACACCTCAATATTATCATCATTTAACTTTAGCAAGATTTGAAAATAATCGTTTTAATACACTAGAATTTGGTGAGTATCAGAATATTGATGAAATTAAGGATCTCAAACTAAGAGCTGGTACTTATCGTTTAATCACTTCTAACAGATTATCGTCAGGCAGAATTTTAGTAGATATAAAATTCATAAATATTGAAAGTGATAAAGTGATAGATTTAAGCTTTCCGCAAAAAAGTATTGAATTAAAGCTACAAGGCTCTGTGAATCGCGAAAAACTAAGCAGCAATCTTAGTTACAGCGACACGCGAGCTAAGAGTTTGCAAGAATCATCCAATATTGTTATAGCAATTATTCAGCCGGACAAAGAGCCATCGAAACACGTATTAAATGATATTCAGAAAATTAAAAATGATTTTGAAAAACTGAATAGTACAATAGTTTTTATAATTCAGAAAAAAGATTTGCCGGCAACTTTTAAAGCCGAAGATTATCCGAATTTACCATCCCGAACAATCTTTAAAGTAGTAGAGCAAAATCCTATTGATTTTTTTGATATAAAGATTAAGGAGAAAACAAAAACGTATCCTAAGGTTATGATAGCCAATCCAGAAGGTGAGATTTATTATTTACAGGAAGGCTATAAAATTGGTGTAGGCAACGATCTTTTAAAACTATTATAAAGAAAATTATATAAAAATCAGAACATCTAAATTCATTTTTATTAGTAAATAATTAGAGAAACATATTTCACTTTTTGACACTTCCTGCAAAATGAGTAGGAGTATTGTAAAATTATGTAATAAAAATGGGGTATAATGGTCAAAAATAGTTGGTAAAACATTATGCAATTGTTTATATTACTGAAATAGCTGAGTATAAATAGAAACTCATTTCAAATAATCCCTTAGAATTACTTTGGCACAGGGATTAAATATTATTTGTAAATTACCAACTATTTTTGACCTCATTACCAAAAATGGAAAGTAAGTAGCTGCCAACATTGCGAATAAGCCATCACAGATGACCGGTTGGAAGGAAAATAATTTATACTTTGTCCTGATAAAACTCGATTCCAATTATCGAAATATCGTCAAAAATTGCAGTGCTCCCTTCAAGGATTTTTTGTTGTTTAATAATTGTGTTAATATTATCATCTATATCTTTATTATTTGCCAGATTTTTTTCTAACTGTTCAGTACCAAAACTCACACCATCTTCATCTACCAATTCAACTAAACCATCGGTATAACAGAAAAGTTTTGATTTCTCAACAATCTTCAAAGTTCCAGATTTTAAAGTAGGTATCTCATCTAACATCCCCATACCAACACATCCGTCGCGTAAGAACAGCATTTCTCTTTTCTCCATATTATAAAAAATCGGAGGATTATGACCAGCATTTACATATTCGAGAACACGTGTTTTATAACTATACTTTGCTATAAAAAGAGTAATGAATTTTTCTCCTTTAGCACTGGCCATAACTCTTTCGTTAATTTTTTTAATAAACTCAGGGAGTGGCATTTCTGTTGTTAATAATGCTCTCAGATTTGCCTGAAAATTTGACATTAATAATGCTGCAGATATTCCTTTCCCTGAAACATCAGCAATACAAAAAGCAACCTCATGTTCATTTAAACGAATAAAATCATAATAATCACCACCTACTTCAAAATGTGGATGATAAAAGGTTGAAACCAGAATTTTATCATTATTGGGAAGAGTTGACCTGTCGGGAATTAGCATTGATTGCATTTTAGATGCCATTTCAAGCTCTTTCTTCAGGGCTTCCTGTTCCAGTGAGTCTTTGTATAATCGAATGTTTTCAATGGCAACAACAATAATGTTCGAAAGCGTTTGAATAAAGTGAAGATGCTTAATAGTCGGGCTAACTCCTTCTTTTTCTTCATCAATATCTCCAATTAAAACAAATGCTATTGGAATATTATTATTTATAACAGGAATAATATTATCAAAAACTCTAAGGGTCGGATTTGGTGATGCAGTAATAAAAGAAATTTCTTTGTGTTCCAGTAAATCCTTCTCAACATCAATTCTTTTAATTATTTCTTTGGAACATCCTGAACTTAAAATTAAATGCCAGTTTTTATCATATTTAAAAATCAGGATTTTGCCAATATTAAGGTCTTCACGAAGAATTTCCTCATAACGTTTAAGTAATTCTTTTGTAGAAAGATTGGCATTAATCGCCTTAGTAATTGTAAGCAAGGTGTTCAGCTTAAATGTCGAAAGCTTTAACCTGTTTATTGATGCTTTTCCTGCAAGATCCATTTAATTCTGATTTTCAAGTCTGAATAAATGTACAAAATTTACAAACAAAAAGAAAATCTATTCTTTTACTCTTTCTCC
>JAUVLS010000126.1 GCA_030600625.1 Bacteroidales bacterium | reverse complement strand
TTTTTTTATCCACTCGTTTACTTGCCAACCGTTTTCTGTTGGTTCAGCAACTCTGACTTTTCCTTTGTCGAGCAATGCAATTACTTCCCTGATAATATTTTGAGTCGGCTCATCTTTTAACAGGTCCCTGTTATTCCAGGCCTGTTCAATAATGTTTTTATATTGTTCAGACATTCTATTTATTGTTAATCACGTTTTAAAGTAATCAGAATACGAAGATAACCAAAAAAAGGATGCAAAAAAGATTAAACACAAGACGAAACAGTATGGTTTTAATGTTTAAAATAATTAGAGAAAGTTAAAGATTGTTAAACATTCATGTGAGTCAAAGGATCATATTTTATATTTGTATTAAAAGGAAATATAATTAATGCCGGAAACCCTAAAAAAATATTCCTTATTTTTATTGATAAACCTGTCAATATTCTCTCTTTTTGCGCAAGAGGGTGATAGCTTATATTATTTTTCGGGACGGGTGATAAGTAAAGAAGGGAAATATCCGGTTGCTCTTGCACATGTAATTAATATTGATCAACAGTGGGGTGTTGTTGCAGATACTTTAGGTTATTTTGAGATTTGGGTAAAACCAGATGATATTTTAAATATTTCTGCAATAGGATTTGATTATCTGGAATATGGAGTAAATGGAATTATTAAAGATTCGTTAGTTCAGATTTGTTTACAAAGCAGGTATTACGAAATTCCCGAAGTTGCAATTTCTTATTTAGGAACATACAAGGATTTTGAATACAAGGTAATAAATTTAGAATTACCTGACATTGGAATTAATCCGGAGTTAAAAAAAATATTTAAACATGTGGAATTCCCGCTTGTTATGGAACCTACAATTACTTCTCCTGCTTCGTTAATTTATAGTTTATTCAGCAAAGAAGCTAAAGCAATTAAAAAATATATAAAATTAACTAAAGAAGACAAAGTTAAAGAAGAGGTGTATCCTCGATATAATGAACATATTATAAGAAATCTGACAGGATTAAATGGCGAAGAAGCGTATGAGTTTATGGAATTTTGTGATTTCCAGGATAAGTATATTTTAAGTATTGATGATTATAATTTGTACTCAGAGATTGCGTTGCGATTTAAAGCCTTTAAAAAAAGTAAAGATGATTCGGAAAAATCTGAATGATTTTTTACTTTAGGTTGCCTCTATAAATTCAATCACATCAAGATTCCCATAGTTTTTCAAAGACGATGAAATTTTTTGAAACACTATCGGGATAATGTGATAAAATTTGAAGTAGTATTTGAGAAACTATGGAAACCCGTAGGGAATAAATATAATAAACAATTTGACTGCGTTATATTTTTTGTGAAATAGCTATGGCTATTACAAAAAAACATGCCTTGCATCTTATTTATTATATTTGTTTCTTGAAAGAATTCAATTTTTAGAGGTAACCTTTAGCATAAAATAAATATTATGTCACCATTGGCCCCACAATTTAGTGATATTCAGGAAGCACATAAAAGAATAAAGTCTTTAATCCATAAAACTCCTGTGCTATCGTCCAAAAGTATTAATGAAATTCTTAGTATAGAGTTATTTTTTAAATGTGAAAATTTTCAGAAAGTTGGGGCATTTAAATTTCGCGGAGCTACAAATGCTGTAAGGCTTTTAAGTAAAGAAGAAGCTGAAAAAGGTGTAACAACTCATTCTTCAGGAAATCATGCAGCGGCATTAAGTTTGGCAGCAAAACAGCTGGGAATACCAGCCTTCATTGTAATGCCTGAAAATGCTCCGGAAATTAAAAAGAAAGCAGTTGAAGGTTATGGAGCAAAAATTACTTTTTGTGAATCAACTTTACAAGCTCGCGAAGAAACATTAAGCAAGGTTAAGAAAGAAACAGGAGCTACATTTATTCATCCATACAATAACTTTAATGTAATTTGTGGACAAGGAACAGCTGCCTTAGAATTTTTAGAAGATGTTCGTGATTTGGATGTAATAATAGCGCCCATTGGTGGTGGCGGATTGATGAGTGGAACAGCTATTGCTTCAAAGGCAATTAATCCTGAGATTAAAGTATATGGTGCAGAACCTTTGAATGCTGATGACGCTTTTCGTTCTTTTAAAAAGGGTGTTTTAATTCCTGCAGGGCGCCCAAATACAATTGCCGATGGTTTGTTAACTTCTTTAAGCCCGTTGACTTTTCAAATAATTCGTGAAAAAGTTGATGGAATACTAACAGCTAAAGAAGAAACCATTGTAAGTGCGATGCGAATGATTTGGGAGCGGATGAAAATTGTTGTTGAACCATCGGCTGCAGTTCCTTTGGCGGTAGTAATAGAGAATAGATATTTATTTAAAGATAAGAAAGTCGGGATTATTGTTTCGGGTGGCAATGTCGATTTGGATAATTTACCTTTCTAGTACATTAGTCAGGAATGCCTGATGATATTTATAAATCAGCCATCAAGCTTTAGTTTTCTCTATTTAAATAAAATTTTCCGGTAACAGGATAGTGATCCGAAAGTTTTACATTAGGAATATCAAAATTCACACATTTTATTTCTTTGCTGTGGAATATAAAATCAATTCTGAACGAAGGAAATTTACCCATATATGTAGTTCCAATACCTTTTCCTGCTTCAACAAACGAATCATTTAAATTCTGCTTCATTTTTCTATAAGAGTAAGATACAGGAACGTCATTAAAATCGCCACATACAACCACCGGATATGGCGAATTTTGAATGTGTTTTGATATTATTTCTGCCTGCCTGGCTCTTTTAATAAATGCATCACGTAGTCTGAAAGAAATGTCTTTTATTTCTTTTAATCTTTCGTCATCTTTTAAATTTTTACTGTTGGTAATAAATGAGTAATTATTCTTATTGAAACGAATGGATTGCAAATGATTATTAAAAATCCTGATGGTGTCTTTGTTTATTACAACATCAGTATAAATACTTGAATTTGATGAATTGCTGAAATTAATTACACCCCTGTTAACAATTGGGTGATTACTGAATGTAGCAATCCCGTAGTTGTAATTTATATTTTCAAAAGTATAATCAATATGTGTAAGATATTTATTCTTTATGTTTTTCATAATTGAATTCTCACTAAGCTCTCCGCTATTTTTAGTAAAAAATTCCTGGAAACAAATAAAATCAAATTCATTGGTGTTTATAAATTCGAAAATTTCAGGAAGTGTATTTTCGGTTTCGCTCCAGTTATATAAATCAAATAGCCTTACATTAAAGGATAAAATATTAAATCCATTTTCTGATATTTCAGTGTTTTTATTTTGTTTCTTTAAAGGGATTTGAATATAAGTTGCCAGATAATTCCAGCCAAGCAATATGGTTATTAATGGAATAATAAAGAGTTTTCTTTTTTTGTAAATCCAAAATATAATAAAAAGTGAATTAACAATTAATAGAAAAGGGTAAGCTAATCCAAAAAAGGCCAACAACCATATTTTTTCAGGGCTTATAAATACAGATAAATAGGAAAGTAGCAAAGCCCCGACAAAAATATAATTCAAATACTTTAATAAAGTGTAAATAATCGCTTTCAATTCAAATTTTATTTGATATTTATATCTAATTTAGAATTAATGATCGAAAAATTCAAGTGGAGTTTAAATATTTTGACGGAAATCTTTTTATTTGCTGTTTTTAAATAAAATCTCTTTTTCCTTTTTTGTCAGGCTGTCGTATCCTGATTTAGCAATTTTATCTAGAATTTCATCAACGCCTTTTTGTTTAGTTGCCTTATCCTTATTGTATTCGTAATCGCTTACAGGGCGTTTGTAGGTTACTTTAAATTTATCTTGCGGTTTAAATAATGAAAATATTTTATCCATAAAACGGTCAAAACCTTTCGTGATATTTTTGCCTTTACGTAATTGTGAAATGTACAGGTATCCAAACAGTGCGCCTCCCAAGTGAGCTATATGTCCACCCGCATTTGATGAAGCAATACTTAAGACATCAAGCACAATAGAAATTATTGCTATATATTTTAATTTTACCGGACCAAAGAATAATAAGTTTATGGTATGATTTGGTGCATAAACCGATATTGCTACTACAATTGCAATAACAGAAGCCGAAGCTCCAAGTGCATAAGACA
This sequence comes from Bacteroidales bacterium, assembly GCA_030600625.1. Next base: position 1,255 of record JAUVLS010000126.1, on the reverse strand, counting down.
TTGGTAATACCTGATCGAATAAAGGAAATATATTGAACGATAAAATATATAATGCGGCACCCGCAAGTCCACCAACAATATATACACTTAATAGTTTTTTATTATCGAAATAGCTTAAAAAAATCATCCCAAACCAATATAACCAAAGCATATTAAACAGGATGTGTAAAAGATCCTGATGTAAAAACATATATGTAAAAATGGTCCAGGGTTTATATATAAGATTATTCAAATCGGCAGGAACTGCAAACCATGTTACTAATGAAAAGCCAGTATTTAATTGTAACAGGGTAATAAAAGTTCCTATAAGTTTTACTGCCAAAAAGACAGCAATGTTTATATAAATTAACTTGATTAAAGCACTTCCGCTTTTAAATGATTTTTTTATTTCATCGATGATACTCATGATAATTGGATGTAGTTTTTGTTATTTTTTGGGTTTTTTGTCTTTTTTATTTGATTTAAGAACAAGGAACACCGATTAACGATTTTTGATTTATTTGCGAATAATGATTTTTTTATTGATTCAGATTTTTTTGAGTAGCTTCAATACTTTATACAAAGATAGAAATCAGTTCGTCATTTTCTTTTTTGACTTTTGTAATTTTTACTTCTAAATTCTTAAATTGTTAATCATTATTCGATATTCAATTAAATTTTTCTGTTTTTCCTGTTTAAAGATAATTGTTAATAGAAGTTTGTCCTTTTGCTATTCCAAAATTTAATAAGTATAAACCCAAATAACATGCCACCGAGGTGAGCAAAGTGAGCAATATTACTTCCTGGCTGAGTTAAGCCTAACCAAAGTTCAAGTGCACCGTAAAATATTACAAAATATTTTGCTTTAATTGGTATTGGAGGAAATAGCAACATCAATTGAGTATTTGGGAAAAGCATTCCAAAAGCTAAAAGAATTCCAAACACAGCACCAGAAGCACCTACTGTTGGGATATTCATTTTAAAGCTCATCAGTTCATTAATATATTGCTGTGCCATTGCAATGTAACTCTGAGAATCCGGATTTGAATACCAGCCATCCAAAAGTTTGCTGTAAATCTGAGAATAATATTCAGGAAAATGATCTTTTACAAGTAGCGCAAATGCTTCAGGCGATGGAGTATTTGAAAAAGCTTTTATATCATTTAAAATACTTGCCATTTGCAAATGAATAACAAATGTATGTAATACAGCTGCTCCAAGTCCGGTAACAACAAAATAGATAAAAAATCTTTTACTTCCCCATACGGTTTCTAAA
>JAUVLS010000247.1 GCA_030600625.1 Bacteroidales bacterium | reverse complement strand
TTAAAGCTGCAATAAATTCACTTCCATTTGAAGCCTCTCCTACAATCTGAAAATTTTCAACTTTGTTTAAAATTGTTCTTAAACCATTCCTGAATATTACATGGTCATCAACTATAAAAACTTTCAATTTATCAGACATTTCTGTTAGTTTAATTCATATAAGTTTTTTATTCCAATCCTTATTTCGGCTTTGAAACCCTGATTTTCTGATGATTCAAACCTAACTTTCCCTTTAAGAGAACTAACCCTTGAAATAACATTTTTTAAACCAATCCCCTGTCCTTCTCTCAAAACTTTTTCAATGTTAAATCCAGTACCATTATCAGAATATTCAACATTTAGTGTTTTACTCACATTTTTGAATTCGATTTTGACCTGATCCGCATCACTGTGTTTAATTGTATTATTAATAAGCTCGGTAATTATCCGGTAGATCATAAGTTGCTGCCATAATCCATATTCCCCTGTATCGACATGTTTAAAAATAATTTCAGGCTTACTATTTATACAAACCCTGTTTGCAAAAACCTGTAAAGATTTATTTAATCCATCATTTTCAATATTTTGCGGCATTAAATTATGTGATAAATTCCGTGCTGAACAAATTGCTTCATCAATAATCTTATCAGATTCATCAAGTAATTCCTTATCAGATGAATTATTATTTACAACTTCAATTTCATTAATATACAACTTAACTGTTGAGAGTAAAGGTCCAATTCCATCATGCAGTTCCTCAGCTATTCTTTTTCGTTCTTTATCTTCGGTTTCCATTGTATTTTTCAGAAGAATTTTTTCTTCATGTTTTCTTTGCCGGAATCTGTACCAGATAAATAAAAGAAAAAACAATATAAATAATCCGGATAAACTTATGAAACCAATTATCCTGTTTTTCCTGATTTTAAGATTCTGAAAATCTTTTTCCTGCTTTAACAATTCTATTTGCTGTTCTTTCTTTGATGTTTCATATTTTGTTTGCATTTCTGCAATCTGACGACTGCTTTCCTGATTATAAATAGTGTCTTTGTATTGAGTATGGATTTTGAAATTAACCAGCGATCTTGTATTATTCCCCTGTACAGAATCAATTTTTGATAATAGTAAAAATGATTTTTGAAGAATATCAAGAATATTTAAAGATCTGCTTAGCTTAATACTTTCTTCCAGATTATGTTGTGCTTTATTCCATTCGCCTGTTAAAAAATATAAATTTGCCAGATTATATTTAACATAAGCTAAACCTTCATTATCGCCAATAGATTCCTGAATTTGGATAGTTTTGTGATACATGCGTAAAGCTCTTTCCCATTGTTTCATGAAGGTATACAATTCTCCAAGGTGATTATAAACATACGCAATAGCATCCTGATCTTGCATCTCCATGTACAGTTCAAGACTATTATTAAGATGTGATTCCGACTCGGGAAAATTACCCAGAGTTTTATTTATTATTCCAATATTTGATAAGGAATTGGCAATCCCATATATATCATCAGATTCCCTTTGTAATATCAGGGCTTTATTATAATATTCCAACGCTTTTGTATTCTGATTTAACTCAGCATAAACCTGCCCGATATTAGTATAAGCCCCTGCAATTTTTATTTTATCATTAATTGACTCAAATTGTTCAAGAGCCTTCAGATAATATTCCAAAGCCTTATCAAGATCATTCTGAACATAATATATTATTCCTATATTAAGCAATACGCCACCAACTTCTCTGATATCTCCTAATTCTTCCTGAATAGTTAATGCTTCATTGTAACAATCAATGGCTTTTGAATATTCACCCATTCGTTTATATAAAACACCCTTATTATTTATGGTTATAGCAGCTCCGCCCATATCATCACTTTGTTTAAACTTTTCTATTGCTGCATCATAATAATGAAGTACACTATCGTAATTTGCTTTATAAAAATGCGTTACTCCAATGTACGATAATGCTTTTGCTTCTCCATTGATGTAATCAATTTGCTGAGCTAAATCAAGTGCCCTTTTACTGTATTTATATATTGAATCTGTTGAATAACGCCAGTTTACTTTTGCTATCGCAAGATACAAATCTACTTTTTGCTCATCATTTGATAATTTTAGCTTTTGAAAAAGACTATCGGCTACAGGTTGTGCTATTAAAATAATAGAAGTACAACAAATATAAAACAGGGTAAGAATAAATTTCATTTTTTCTTTCTAAAGTACAAAAATCAAACATAAAATCCAACTCACTCAATAACAATGAAGAACAACAGAAGAAATTTTTAGCACATGACAAAGAATAAAAAATCAACATAAAAGTTTTCTAAAATAATTGGTATTAAATTTAAAAAATCTCAAATTTCAAAACACAAATAACAAATAATATCCAATTAATCAATAAATTATAAAAAATCAATGGTTATGTTTACAAAAGCAATTGTCAGGAAACCTGCTCATACATTTGTCAATGGTATAACGACATCGAACTTAGGGAAACCGGATTATAACTTAGCACTAAAACAACACGATGCTTATTGCGAAACATTAATAAAATGTGGATTAGAATTAATTATTCTTGATGCTGATCCAAATTTCCCTGATTCATGTTTTGTTGAAGATACCGCTGTGGTTACAAAAGATTTTGGAATTATAACCCGCCCGGGAGATAAAAGGCGATTAGGCGAAGAACTTGCCATTAAGAATATTTTAAACCCATTATTAAAACTGCATTATATTGAAAATCCCGGAACACTTGATGGCGGAGACATAATGCAAGCAGATAATAAGTTTTATATTGGCTTATCCGATCGCACTAATTTGCAGGGATCAAATCAATTAAGCACTATATTGAAAAAATTTGATTATGAGGTTTCTGCAATTCCTATTTGTAATATGTTACATTTTAAAACGGGAATAAACTATTTAGGCGACCATAATATTCTTATTCAAAAGTCATTTTATTATTTGCCCGACTTTGAAGATTACAATAAAATCGTAGTTGAAAAAAATGAAGCTTACGCAGCAAATTCATTGCGAGTTAATGATTTTGTTATTGTTCCTAAAGGATTTCCTGAAACAAAATCTAATATCGAAAAATTGGGTTATAAAATTATTGAATTAGAAATGTCGGAATTCCAAAAAATGGATGGAGGCTTAAGTTGCTTATCACTCAGATTTTAATTCCTAACGATTCAACTCATCAATTCTATCAACTAAAACAAATCTGGAAAAATCGGAGGTTTTATACAAAGAAAAACTTTCCGATTTTCTTTTTTCAGTCTTATCAACAAAATAAAATTCTCCGTCAAT
>JAUVLS010000009.1 GCA_030600625.1 Bacteroidales bacterium | reverse complement strand
TAGATACAATAATCGAATTCGAAAACGCAAATATTTTTCAAAAGGATAATCTGATCCTTAAAGATGTTAACCTGACAATAAACAAAGGTGAATTTGTATACTTTATAGGTAAAGTTGGAAGCGGAAAAACCAGCCTGATAAAAACAATTAATGCTGAGATTCCTTTAATGGAAGGTGAAGCCAGGGTTGTCGGTTTTGATCTTACCAAATTAAAAACAAAACAAACACCTATATTAACAAGAAAATTAGGTATTGTTTTCCAGGATTTTAAATTATTAACGGACAGAACTGTTTTCGACAATCTCTTGTTTATATTAAAAGCTACCGGCTGGAAAAACAAAAACGATATTAATGATAGAATAGCCGAGGTTCTTGACAGAGTTGAATTAAGTTACAAAGGATACAAAATGCCTCATCAGTTATCGGGAGGTGAACAACAACGCGTTGTAATTGCACGTGCTTTATTAAATAATCCTGAAATTATTCTTGCTGACGAACCAACCGGAAATCTCGATCCTGAAACATCGGAAAATCTGATGAAACTATTTCTCGAAATTAGTAATAACGGGCGTGCTGTTGTAATGGCAACACATGATTATAACATGGTTAAAAAATTCCCGGCCAGAACTATCAAGTTTGAAAACGGGAAAGTTATTGAGCAAGATCAATCTAAGGAAATTGATTTTGAGAGCTTGAAGGAATAAAATCTGATATTTTAAAGTTTTTACTCATTTAAAGAACATAGATATTTAAACTATTCCGAAATTTCTTTCGAATAGTATCTAAATATAAAAATATCATATTTAAAATATGACTAACAAAAATCATAAAATCCATGTTTTATTTTTGCCTTTATGGTATCCTAATAAATATGATCCGATGCCTGGTTTATTTATAGAAAGGCATGCCCAGTCAGTTAAGCCATACTGTGATGTTTCTGTTTTATATATACATTCTGATTCTGGACAAAAAGAAAAATACCAATTTAATATCACAGATTATAACGACATCTATACAATCAAGTTATATTACAGACAAACTAAAAATAATTTCCCAGTATTATCCCAATTTATTAAAGGCATTAAATTTTTTAAGGCAGCTTTTAATGGTTACCATTATCTTTGCAAACATAAATATAAACCACAAATTATACATGTAAATGTACTTACCAGGCTGGGTGTTTTTGCACTTTTTCTTAAACATCTATATGGATTACCATACATTATAACTGAACATTGGTCAAGATATCAACCCCAGGTAGGCACATATAATGGCATTATTAGAAAGTTTATTACAAAATTAGTAGTAAAACAAGCATCGGCAGTTACAACAGTAAGCGAAAATTTAAAAAATGCTATGCTCCTACACAACTTAAAAAATCCAAATTATTTTGTAGTCCCAAATGTTGTAAATACAAATTTATTTGTTCCGGCAAAGAATAAACAGGCAAATAACTTAAAACAAATTATCCATGTTTCATGTTTCGATGATAAACCAAAAAACATTTCTGGAATACTTCGTGTAATTAAGAAATTATCTGTAGTTCGCGATGATTTTAAATGCTTAATGATTGGAGATGGCCCTGATTTGGGAAAAATGAAAAAATATGCCAACTCTTTAGAAATCGACCCTGAATTTATTTGTTTTACAGGCTTAAAAGATGGCGAAAATCTTGTAAACACAATAAATCAAGCAGATATTATGTTATTATTCAGTAATTACGAAAATTTTCCAGTAGTTATTCCTGAAAGTTTTTCCTGTGGTATTCCTGTTATTTCGACTTCGGTTGGTGGAATACCAGAACATTTATCATCTGACAAAGGTATTCTAATTGAACCTGGAAACGAAACTCAATTGCTTCAAATGCTTAATAAAATGCTCGATAATTCTGAAAAATATAATTCTAAAACAATAAGACAATATGCTGTTAATCATTTTAGTTATCCTGTTGTAGGTAAACAATTTTTTAACATTTACATGAAGGTATTAAAATAATTTAAATGATAATTGGAGATAAAAATTTAACAGGCATCACTCACTTAAGATTTGGTATTTTATGTAATGGAATATCATTACATAAATGGCAGGCAAAAAGTATTCGGCTGTTAATCAAAAATAATATTCATCCTGTACTTTTAATTGTAGATGACAAGATTGTTAAAAAAAAATCATTTTATCATTATTTACTTAGTTATCCTTATTCAAAATTTCTGTTCCGCATATATCAGCGTTTTTTTATAAAACCAGAAGCAAAAAAAACTGAAAGGTTGAATGATTTATTGGAAGGGATTCCAGTTTTTAAATGCACTCCTGAAGTAAGAGGAATTTCTGAATATTTTACTCAAAATGATATTGACAAAATAAAGTCACACAATCTCGATTTTATTCTTCGTTTTGGATTTAATATTATTCGTGGTGAAATTCTTTCGGCAGCAAAATATGGAATTTGGTCATTTCATCATGATGATGAACAAAAATTCAGAGGAGGGCCACCCGGATTTTGGGAAATTTACTATAACAATCCTGTAAATGGAGTAATTCTTCAAAAACTAAGCCATAAACTAGATGGCGGTATTATTCTGAAAAAAGGATATTTTAAAACCACAAAACATTCATACAAAGGCAACCTTGATCATATATTAGCCGAAAGCTCCATATTTCCATTACAAGTTTGCAGAGATATTTTAAATGGAAATGAAACCTGGTTAAATAATACTCCGGTTAAAACAGATGCAAAGATTCATTATGTGCCTGGTAATCTAAAAATGGCGTTATTTCTATTAAAGCTTCTTTTTAATAAAATACTCTTTCATTTCAACGAGCTTTTCAAAGCAGAAAAATGGAATATTGGTATAATAAAAATGTCACCAGCTGAACTTTTAACCCAAAATGCAGAAATTATTCCTAACTGGTGCCCTGAGCCACCAAATGATATATACTATGCTGATCCATTTGCCATTGAAAAAAAAAATGAAATAGAAATCTACTTCGAATATTTTAATTATAAAATTGGGAAGGGAAATATTTCAAAAATTTTGTACAATAAAACAAGCAATACTTTTTTCGATCTCTCAATTGTTATTGAAAAAGAGTTTCATATTTCTTATCCATACATTTTCAATGACAAAAATATGACCTATTTTATTCCTGAAACCGCTAATGCAGATTGCATCCAATTATACAAACTAATAAATAGCAAACTTGTTCTACACAAACGACTTATAAAGAATATAACTGCTATCGATTCAACTGTTTTCTATTACCAAAGTAAATGGTGGATATTTTTTACAAAAAAAGAAAACTCTGCTACTCATTTGGATGTCTATTATTCTGATAAACCAGACGGGGATTATCAGCCTCATAAAAACAATCCGGTAAAAAGTGATATTCGCTCTGCCAGGGCCGCAGGGAACGTATTTCAATATAATAACGAGCTTTACAGACCATCACAGGATTGTTCAAAAACGTATGGTGGCAGAATTGCTATAAATAAGATCACCCAATTAACAGATACAACATTTAAGGAAGTTACTGTAAAACATATACATCCATTTAAGAACACTACATTTACAAAAGGAGTACATACAATGGCTATAACTGATAATTATATTGTTTTTGATGCAAAAAAAATGGTATTTAGCCCTGCAAATTTTACATCTCAATTAAAAGTAAAATGGAGTAGGTTGTTTAATCAATAGGATATTCGTTATTTTAGTCAAAAAATACAAGAAGATAACAAATGCTGAAAAAAATTGCAGGAACAGCCGTAACCAGATTAATAATTGCAATATTTAGCTTTTTAATAGTAATTATAGCAGCAAAACACCTTGGTTCGGAACAGTACGGCAGTATAAGCCTTTTATTAATTGGTATAGCATTAACCTTACTCATTAACAATTTTATGGGTGGAGGAGCTTTGGTCTATCTTGCTACACGCGAGAATAATATAAAATTACTTATTCCATCATACATCTGGGCCTTTTTTACTGCAATAATTGGCACTTTACTTTTAGTCTGGGCAAATAAGATTCCGGAAGAACTTAAGTTTCACCTACTTGCACTTTCCTTAATCCAATCATTTAACAGTATTAACACTCACACTTTGCTTGGCCACGAAAAGATCAAAGAAGTAAATATCCTTTCACTTTTGCAAACCACCAGTTTTTTTATTACTTTCTGTATCCTTATATTTATAATAAAAAATAACACTTTTTCATCATATATAATCTCTTTATATATTTCATATTTATTACCTTTTATCACCGGATGTTACTTTATAAAAAAGTTGCTTACTTCTGTTACGATGAGTTTATTCTCATTTAAAATAACATTGCGTATTTTCAACTATGGGAAATATATTCAGTTAGCTAATTTAGCCCAGTTTTTTAATTACCGTTTAAATTACTATATAATTGAGTTTTTTCTTGGACGCAGTGCCTTAGGCGTTTACACAGCCGGAAATCAAATATCTGAGGGGATGTGGCTTGTAAGTAAGAGTATGTCAATGGTACAATACTCCCGTATTTCCAATGAAAAAGATATAGATTATGCCAGATTACTTACGATAAAACTACTCAAATTTTCTTTTATAATTACATTATTAATTATTCTTGTTGCTCTTATCGTACCTGCAAATGTATATATAGCGATGTTTGGAGAAGATTTTTCAATGATCAAACTAATTATAATCAGTTTGGGAGTAGGCGTATTATCAATAGCATTGTCTACACTCTTTAGTTCCTATTTCAGTGGTACCGGAAAACCGTATCATAATACAATTGCATCTATTATAGGATTATTAGTAACCATGTCTTTAGGGTTTACATTAATTCCAAAGTACGGTATTATTGCAGCAGCTATAATCGCATCGGCGGCTTACCTGTCAAGTGTAATCTATCAAATCATCGTTTTTATAAAAATATCAAATTCAAAATTCAAAGAATTCATTCCACAAAAAAATGATTTTATTTATATTAAGTCAGAATTCCAACAACTTATAAATAAATGATTTATTCCTTAATATAATTTAATGGCCAAGGAAGCCTATTTATCACAACTCTATAATATTTTTTTTCATAAGCTCCAAATCCTCTAAAAAATCTTGACATACCAGGTATAACACCACCTTCAAAATCTAAAATCAAATTTGTATTTGCATTATTTGCTATTAGTTCATTTATCAATAAAAACATGGCTGATTTTTCTTTTCCTTGTTTATTCGAAGTAGAAATTAAATATATTAACCTGTTAAATTTCTCAATTAAAAATACAGCAGATATAATTTCTCTATTTTCATTTATTACTGAATATCCTCTTCCTTTTCTGTTTAATTCCGGTTGTTTTACTAATCGCTTTAAAATTTCGTGCTGCCGTTTACTAATTTTTTCAACTGCGTATTTCTTTTTAAATTCACAAACTTCTTCAAATCCTAAATTTTCAATAATTTTTAAATTATGCTTTTGAGCTTTTTTTATATTTCTTTTTGTATTTGTGCTAAAACTATTAAGAATAACATCATATGAATTATTTAGATTCAACTCGTAATTTATTCTAGGCAAATACTTATACTTTATGCCCGGAAAATTCTCTGTATTTAAATTAATATCTATGTATTTAAACTTCTGAGGTATTTTATTTAGAAAAGAATCTATTTCAACATTCACACCCTGTTTATAAAAAGCTCCTAATTGTTGAGTAAACGGCGGTTGAATAATATATGAAATACCATATTTTTTCTTAACAGGTAAAGGCATCACTATTTCATAATCTCCAGCAATCAAAGCTTCCCAGCCGGGAGAAACAATATCTAAATACCACGAAAATGCATAAACTAAACCATTTTCTGCTTTTTCAATAGCAGAATCCCATTTTTGTTTATCAATCTGATTATGTTTCAGGTATTTTATTTTCAAACTAACTATATCTTTAGTCGTATTATTATAAATTAAATATTTTCAATTTGCACATTTAATTTAAACTTCTTTTTAGGCAGAATAGGGTATTCCGGGAAACTTGCGTTTAAAATTTTTGCGCTATATATAGCACATAATGTATTTGATACAAAATATATATTTTTATGTTTTTCCCGAGGTAATCCATCAAGTATTGCAGCAAATACTTCGTAACGAATCTTTTCAGGAGATAATCCATAATCGTGCCATACAATTACTGTATTCTCATGAACTAAGTGCTTAAAAATTTTTACTGTATCATTTTTAACAAACTCATAATGATGTTCACCATCAATAAATATCAAATCAAATTTTTTATTTAATTTATCAAAGTCATAATTAAGAGAGTTTCCCTTTAAATGAATAATATATTTTTTTTTTGAAAAATATCCAATTGAATTTATGTAATTTTCGTTTTTACCGAGCTTTTTAATTTCATTATCGGAAAGATTAAGAGTATAACATTCTTTTGCTATTTCGCTCACGTTTCGTACACTTTCACCACGCCACGTTCCAATTTCAAAATAAGAACAATCAACTATTTGAGAAGCCAGTGTTTTTAATAATATGTGGTCTGTAACAAGCGAACCGCCATCAAGAAAAGCAAATGTATTTATTATTTCACCTTTCCCATCAATTAAATTTTCAATTTGAACAACCGGAAATCCTTTCCCTAAATTATATTTACGTACAACATACTTCTTCCATATATCATTATCTTCCAAGACTATATTTAAAAGCCATGGATTTTTTATAATGGCAATAATTGCTTTAAGTGTTTTTAATATTTTCTTCAGCATAATTTAGTTGTAAAATAGAAAATCTAAAATAGTATTTTTTAAACAGTATTGTTCTATAAAACACATTATTTATTAAACTGCTTATTTTTATTTATAGTTGGCTCTTGCAAAGAGGCTAAAATATTTTTTCTAATAAGCTAATGACCAGAAAAATAGATTCTCTAATATCCGCAAGTAAATATTCATCCGTTTACAAATTAAGTAATTAGCCGTGAAGATATACAATACAATCAATTTTGTTAATCCTACTTCTTTTTTTGCTTTTGAAAGTAGTAAAATTTTAATTTGTCAATTATTATATTAATAACCTTATTGTTTTTTTTATTTTTGATACTTACATAAATTACAATTATGATTAAATTTTCAGCTAATAAAACCAATTATATAGATTATTTAATTCTTCTTATAATTTGCTGTTTTGGCATGTGGCAAATTACTATATTTCAAAATATGATGAAATGGGATATTGTTGATATTAATCTTCCATGGCGCTATTTTATTTCTGAATGTTTACAAAATGGGATTCTTCCCTTATGGAACCCTTACATTAATTGTGGATTTCCACAAACAGCTGACCCCATGACCTGGTATCCTTTAAACTGGGTTATTGGATTTTTCTTTGGTAACGATTTACTCTCTTTACAATATGAATATTTATTTCATGTGCTTATCGGATGTGTGGGACTTTATAAATTTGGAGAACTGCTCAATTTTAATCGAGAAACAAGGCTTATTATAAGTATAAGCTTTATGTTTTCAGGATTATTTATAAGTAATGCTCAGCACTTTGGTTGGATTGTAAGTGCAGCCTGGTTTCCTTTAATTTTATACCAGTATATATTATTTTGTAAAAATCTGAATATAAAAAATGGAATAATCTTTATTCTCTTTTTATTTTTTCAACTAACCGGTGGTTATCCCGGATTCTTTATTATAACTACGTATATCTTATTTGCTTTATTTCTTTATTATTTAATAAGTTACTTAAAAGAAAAAAAACATTTTAAATATATTTTAACCAATATAGCTGTAGCTATTATCTTTATTTTATTAAGTTCAGTTGTACTAATATCTTCGTTTGAATTAAGTTCATGTTTAACCAGATATAATCAATTAAATATTGATTATACTATTTCCGGCTCTTTACCCGTAAAGGCATTAATATCATTTATTTTGCCTTTTGCAACAACCACTAATGCCGAATACTGGGGAACCGACTTATCAATTATTAACTGTTATTTTGGTATTATCCCATTGATTTTTCTAATTTATTCATTAATAACCATTAAAAACATAAAATTAAGGCTTATATTTTTTGTTGGTTTATTTTTTTTATGTACAGCTCTAGCAGAAGTATTTCCATTTAGAAAATGGCTTTTCTACTTACCTTTTATGAATATTTTCAGGTTTCCTGCAATTTTTAGGTTCTTTGCATACTTTGCATTTATTATTGTTAGCGGTGTTGGGATACATTCTTTTATAAAAAAACCTAAAAAGGAAAAACTACTTCGAACTATAACATTTATTCTTATAGGCATCCTTCTTATTTTCTTCATTTACAATTCGTTTTACATTGAAAAATGGAAATTTAAAAATCTTTTGTTATTTGATTTCAAAACTTTCTTTAATGCTGCTTCAATTCATGATCGTATATTTCTTCAAGGATTTACAACTATCACAATATTAATAATGTTCTTACTAATACTTACAAAATTCAAAGGCAAAATAAGAATTCCATTATTAATCAGCATAGTTATTATAGATATGATTATTGCAACTCAATTAAACATTTATCATACAGTAATTGCTTTTACAAATCCAAAACCGACTCAACAAGCTATAAAAAATTTACCGGAAAATTTTCCATTACCTGATATGAATGAAAGAATAATAGACATAGATGATTTAACTGCTCCTGCTATCCCTTCTTTATGGAGAAGTTTAAATATATTTCATAAAAAAACATCTTTTACAGGATATTCTCCTTATTACTTTTCATCAATGTTTAAATGTGAAACAGAAGGTTTATTTCATTCGGTAATAAAAAATCCATTATTCTATTTATCTGATAGTATTAATTCACATCTTATAATAGATTCTCTTTCGATTGATTCTTTATCATATAATAAAATTCAAATAATAGCATTTAATCCAAATCAAGTCGAATTAATTGTTAAATCAAATAGAAAGCAACTCCTTACATTTGTTCAAAATTATTACACAGGATGGAAAGTTTATATTAATGAAACTGAAAGAGAATTAATTAAATCAAATTACACTTTTATGTCTGTATGGATTCAAAAGGGAAAAAATACTGTAGTATTCAAATATAAACCCAAAAATATCTTAATAGCCTTTTATATAAGCACAATTGTTTTATTTGTCCTCCTTATTTTTACAGTAATAATTATATTTAAATCATCTTGAATATTCTTTTATCTTTATTACTTTTCAAAAATAATTTCGAGCATTTTTTTGTAAACCGGTTCCCAGCCTTTCCAATGTCCATGATCACTTAAGGACTCATTATGCCATAAACTTATAAATGTTCCGTTTACCTGTTTTACTTTTTGAATGATCTCCCCTATCTTGTTAACTGCTTCATCAACGTCAAGTTTTAAATACTGATTTAGTGTAGTATCCATAACCTGGAACGGATAAATTTTTAAATCGGTCTCTTTTTCGTTATATAAATCATAAAAATTGAACGGAGTACAAGTGCCTGCTCTAAATCCAACATCTGTAGCATAACCAAGAGTATAATCTTCTTTTATACCTAACTTAATTAAGTTCTGGTAAGTTTCAGTAAATAACAATTTTAAATAGTGTTGGCGGCTTTTAGTAATAGGTTTTTTTGAAATACCTGATAAATAATCAAACTCTTTTTTCAATTGATCAAAACTCTTATTGGATTCGTACGAAGGATGAATCCCAATTTCTGCAACTTCCGATATTTCCTTTATTAGTTCCTGAAAAGCTTCATTATCTAAAGGGAGATTTTTATCGTAAGTATTATAATTTCCAACCAGGAAAAACCATAGAGGTTCAATACCATATTGTTTATGCAATGCATCCAGATAACCATAAGTATCAAAAGGATCTTTCTCGCCCGTTAATGCCTGGAAACGTTTTATATTCTCATTAACATCGAGTTTAAATAAATCGCGCATTGTAGCACCAATTGTTCTTACCGTACCTTTGTATAAATATGCATAAGCATTATCAATATCGATGGTAGAAATATATTTAAACTCTCTTTTACAAGTTTCAAATCCTGCCTGTCCGGCAGGCAGGTCCGGAAATCCTTCTTTTAGTAATCCGGATAACTTACAAGCCCATTGGTCTATAACAGGATCGTATAAAAACCCGTTTTTACCGGACAAACTCTGATTTGCCTCAAAACGGCCATGTTTATCGGCACTAAAAGGCAAGTATTCTTCGTAACGGCTAATTAAATAAAAACTGGCAGCAAATAAATCAAAAGGGATGTCTGCATTTTCAGAAGTTTGAAAAAATACCTTGAGATTTTCCCAATTACTTACCTCAATTTTCTTTTGTAAAATATTTGATTCAAATAAAAGATCTGTCGGAATAATTTGAATACTTCCCTCCATTGGATCGGTAGTATAATTAATCTTAGGAGAATCAGATGTAACAAATTCGTTTTTATCTGTTACAATTTTAAATTCGACTCCCTGAATATCATTAAATAAAAATTTTAAGATATAAATGAGCCTTTGCGAAGATTTATTGGTATAAATTAGTATCAATGGTTTTAGGATTTAGTTTATCCCAAATTTACAAAATTTTATCCCGATTAATTCATAAACTTAAAAAATAGAATCCTGAATTAATCTGACGACTGAGTAAAACTACCATTTTGCTGCGCTATGCTTCCAAAACCTAAGTTTTACTATGTCGGGGTTAACCTGAATTATACAAGAACTTTATCATAAACGTATGAATAATTCAGGTTATGATTATTCAAATTCTACTATGGTAATACCTGAACCACCAAATTGGATACTCTCGTCATGAAAAGATTTTACAACATCAACAGTTTCAAGGTATTGACGAATTAATTGACGTAAAATACCATCGCCTTTTCCGTGTAAAATTTTTACAGATCCCATACTAATAACAATGGCTTCATCGATAAAATCATTAACTACTTGCAAAGCCTCTTCGGCACGTTTCCCACGCACATCAATCTCTGGTTTAAATTTTAATCTTCGTTCTCCAAAATCCCAGGATGATGCTTTTCTTGAACTTGAACTTCCAGTATGTTGTTTGTATTGTTTTTCTGAAATTTTTTCGAGCTTTTTCTCATCAATAGTTGTAATCATATTCCCAAAAGCAACCATGATACTTTTTCCATTAACATCAAGTACTTCTCCAACACTATCCTGTCCGAATAATTTTACTTTATCTCCTTTTTCAATTAAACTAAGATCAGCTTTTTTAATTTGTGTAACTTCCTCAATACTTGTTTTTCTCTTTCCGTGCTTTTCCCTACCTGCCTGCCGGACAGGCAGGTTTTTTAGTTTTTCAACCTTTCGTTGAATCCTGGCTTCTTCTTCAGAACCAATTTTATTCAGGTTGTCTTTAAAATCTGTCAGGCTTTTACGGGCATTTTTTGTTTGTTCTTTCTCCGCTTTACTTTCTTTTATTTCACGAATTGTATTTTCTATGCGTTTATTTACATCAGCCAATAACAGTTCGGCTTCTTCCTTGGTCTTTTTAATAATTTCCTTGCGCGATTTATCAACAATTTCAAGCTCCGATGTATATTTTGCAATCTGCTCTTCGAGTTTTTTTTCTGATCTTCTTATATTCTCACGCTTGGTCTCCCAGTATCGTTTGTCACGAATAATATCTTTTAGATTTTTATCAAAATCGATATGATCCTTTCCTATTTTTTGAGTTGCGTTTTGCAGAATATCTTCTGGCAATCCTATTTTCCTTGCAATTTCGAAAGCGAATGAGCTTCCCGGCTCACCAATTGAAAGTTTAAACAAAGGTTGAATTTTAGCAGTATCAAAAAGCATAGCACCATTTTCAATTCCCTGGGTTGATGAAGCAAAATGTTTCAATGATGTATAATGTGTTGTGATTACACCGAAAGATTTTTGCTGATTTAAAGAATCAAGAATGGCTTCTGCAATTGCTCCACCCAGCATTGGTTCTGTTCCTGATCCAAACTCATCAATAAGTATTAATGTTTTGTTATTTGCTGATTTTATAAAATATTTCATGTTCAGCAAATGAGAACTGTATGTACTCAAATCATTTTCGATGGACTGATCATCACCAATATTTATAAAAAGATTTTGAAATAAGCCAATTTCAGAATTTTCATTCATTGGAACCAATAGCCCACACTGAAACATATATTGAAGTAAGCCAACCGTTTGTAAACAAACAGATTTGCCTCCGGCATTTGGCCCGGAAATCAGTAAAATTCTTTGATTATCATTATTTAATTCAATATCAAGAGGCACAACTATTCTTGATTCTTCCTTAAAAGATAAATATAACAATGGATGAACAGCCTTTTTCCATTCCAGCATTGGCCTGTCACTAAATATAGGTTTTATGCCATTAATCTTATTTGCCAACAGTGCTTTTGATCGAATAAAATCAATGGTTCCCATATAATCGTAAGCAAATAGTAAATCATCGACATAAGGACGAATATCATCAGTAAAGTGAGTGAGAATTTTTACTATTTCGCGTCTTTCTGCGTAATACAGTTCTTTAATATCATTGTTTAATTCAACAATTTCAGCTGGCTCAATATAAGCTGTTTTCCCGGTAGCCGACTCATCGAGAATTAAGCCTTTTATTTTTCGTTTATGCGATGCATCAACCGGTATGGTTGCACGACCATCCCGAATTGACAAGGTTACATCCTGATCAACAATTCCACTTTTTTGAGCTTCTCTTAATATACTATGTAATCTTTTGGAAACAGCGCCTTCCTTATTTCTAATATCACTACGAATAGCATTTAACTCCGGCGATGCATTATCCTTTATTTTTCCTTGTTTTGTAATAATCGAATCAATTCTTTCAAACACAAATGGAAAAAGTTTAACATTCTCAGCTAATTTCTGCAAATAAGGATATTTCTCTTCTTCTTTCCCGCCTGCCGGACGGGCAGGTCGTGTTTTAAAAAAATTTAAGATTGCTCTAATCGTTTCCAAAGAGCGTTTCAGATCAAATAGTTCTTCAGGCAATAAATAAGTTCCTATTACTTTTATTTTTTTTAAAGCTGGTGTTAAATCAATAAAATGACTCAACGGAAAGTCATCTTCCATTAACATAATCTGCTTAAACTCATCAACCTGATTAACGAGTGTTTCAATAAAGGAATATTTGGTCGAAAAACGGATTTTATCAACTCGCCTTCGTCCGAGATTACTTAAACAACCTCCTTTAAGCATCTCCCGGATTTTATCGAAACCTATTTTTTGTTCAAAATTTTCAGGATAAAGCACTTCTAATTTTTTTGATCTGTTTAAAACTCTGCAAAATTAATATTTTAACTGGCAATTTAGTAATTTACACTTACGTTCATTAAAATATATCTTGACTAATTATCTTTTGTCTCGTAACTTGTAATCCCGAAATGTTAACAAAATTTAAAATCTGCTATGAAATTTATAAAACATAAAACTTTATTCTGGGTAACAATATTTGCCATTACAATGGGAATATTCGAAGGTGCTGTTGTTGTGTATTTAAGAGCTTTATATTATCCTGAAGGATTTAATTTCCCGCTTATACCATTAGATAACTATATTGCCATAACCGAATTAATCAGAGAGTTGGCCTCTCTTATTATGTTACTTTCAGTGGGAATAATTGCAGGCAAAAATTTCTCGCAACGATTTGCCTGGTTTATTTATTCATTCGCAGTTTGGGATATTATCTATTATATATTTTTGTGGCTGATTTTAGCGTGGCCCGAAAGCCTTCTAACCTGGGATATTTTATTCCTGCTACCTTTAATATGGACAGGACCGGTATTAACTCCCGTTTTAATATCTATGTTAATGATAACGTTGGCAATGGTTATTTATCACTTTAATCTTAAAAGTAATTTTCAAGTAAAAATATCTCAAAAAGAGTGGATGATATTAATTCTGGGTTCCTTTATCGTTTTTGCATCCTTTATTTGGGATTATTGTCGATTCCTTTTCAACAATATTTCTTTATCTGAGCTTCAAAATAAATCATTTAGTGATAAGCTCTTCAATCTTTCAGTAAAATATATTCCTGTGTCTTTTAACTGGGTATTATTTCTATCAGGATTTCTAATAATATCTTTTGGAATTATTTTGATATACAATAGAAACAAAAAAGTATATTAAAAAAGGCCTGCCAGATTTTAAAAACCTGGCAGGTCAAATATTATTTTTTCTAATTTATTCTTTAATTCCCAATTGCTGGAAAATAAATGCATATTC
>JAUVLS010000166.1 GCA_030600625.1 Bacteroidales bacterium | reverse complement strand
CATAAAGAATACTGATAAAGAGAATTTCTTTTTATTAGCAGGTCCTTGCGTTGTTGAAAATGAGGAAAATGTTTTTCAAATAGCTGAAAAGGTTATTGAAATTACCAATAAGCTGCAAATACCTTTTATTTTTAAAGCGTCATTCAGAAAAGCTAACCGTTCAAGATTAGATTCTTTTACTGGTATTGGAGATATTAAAGCCTTGCGAATTCTGGAAAAAGTCCGCAAGCAATTAAAAGTTCCAATTATAACCGATATTCATACCGAGGAAGATGCCGCAATGGCAGCTGAATATGTTGATATTCTACAAATACCTGCTTTTTTATGTCGTCAGACAAGCTTATTGGTAGCTGCAGCCAAAACAGGAAAAATTGTTAATATCAAGAAAGGTCAGTTTTTAGCACCTGCTTCAATGAAATTTGCAGTTGACAAAGTATTAGAATCAGGAAATGAGAAGGTTATGATTACAGATCGTGGTACAATGTTTGGTTATCAGGATTTAATAGTTGATTATCGCGGAATTCCTGAAATGCAAAAGTTTGGTTATCCGGTTGTGTTAGATATAACACATAGCTTACAACAACCTAATCAAGCTTCGGGAGTTACCGGTGGAAGACCTGATTTAATTGAAACTGTTGCACGAGCCGGTATTGCAGTTGGCGTTGATGGTATTTTTGTAGAAACACATCCTGATCCTGTAAATGCAAAATCTGACGGAGCTAATATGCTTCATTTAAACTATTTAGAACAATTACTTAATAATTTGGTTGAAATAAGAAAAACAATAACAAGACTATAAAAAGTAAAATCTACTACCACTAATTTAGTGAAAAATATAAAATAAGGTCAACCTGATATATTTTAGCATGGATGGTTGGAATGATGTATGATTGGGAAAATACCACTACAACATTCCATTATTACTTACGTGAGAACGCTTGCCTGCTGCAAGCAGGCTTTGCTAAGTTCCAATTTTCCAAAAATGTTAACATTATAAGGCATAGTCCCAATTTACCATAACCACACTTTAAGGACGTGGATTTCCATATTTAATTAAAAGTCCCTTTTTGGGGCTTTTTTATGATAAATATTTATTAAGCTTAATTAAAAACTGGTCTATCGAAATTGGTTTTGCAATATAGTCATCACAACCAGCATCGAAACATTTATAACTATCTTGGGGTAAGGCATAAGCAGTTTGTGCTATAATTGGGATATTTTTAGTCATTTCTTTAATGCGTTTAGTGCATTCATAACCATCCATAACAGGCATTTGTATGTCCATTAGTATAAGATCAATACTTTTATTAGTCTCAACAAACTTCAAAGCCTCTTCTCCATCTTTAGCCCATACAAGATCAACATTGGTAATACTTAATGTTTCTTTAATCAAATCGAAATTTATTTTTTTATCTTCTGTGATAAGTATCACTTTATTTTTCCAGTTAAATTGATTTGCTTGTGTTAAATCTTCAGAAACACTTTCATCTGAATTATAAGGTAAATTAAAGAAAAATGATGTTCCTTCCCCTGATGTTGATTCTAACAAGATATTACCATCTAATAATTCAACTAATTTTTTTGCAACTGATAAACCAATCCCGGCACCACCATATTTTTTAGTTGTACTCTCGTCAACCTGCCTGAATCGTTCAAAAATCAAATCATAATACTTTTCATCAATTCCAATACCAGTATCTCTTACATAAAATTGAATCTCTTTTTCGTTCGGATGGATAAAGCCAAACTCGACATGACCTTTTTCTGTAAATTTTATTGCATTATCAATTAATATTGAAAGTATTTGTTTAAATCGCGATGGGTCAGTATTTATAACTAAATCGTTCTCTTTGTTTTCATTAGCATAAGCTAATACAAGAGCTTCCTTATTCATTTTAACTAGTTTGTCTGTATAATGATCATATAAAAACTCCAATATAGGATGAGGATTAAACTCTTTCTTCTCAACTTTTGCCTGCCCTGATTCAATAGTTGCAAAGTCAACAATATCGTCGATTAAATTAGTAAGGCTATTACATCCTTCCTGAACTAAATCAATATACTCTCTTCGTTTTTGAGCTGTTAAATTATCATATGCCATCATTTGAGAATACCCGCTAATTGCATTCATTGGAGTACGCACTTCGTGCGATATGTTTGCTAAAAAGTTTGATTTTAACCTGTCTGCTTCTTCAGCTTTATTTTTTGCAATTTCAAGGTTTGTCATAGTTTTTTTATGCTCTTCGATCTCATGAAGCAATTTCCTATTTGTTTCTTCAATATCTACAGTTCGTTCTTTAACTCTTATTTCAAGTTCTCCTTTTATTTTATTCAGTTGTACCTCGGTTTTCATTCGTTCTTCAATTTCAGTTTGAAGTTTTCCTGATAATCCTTTTTGCGCTCTGCCAAAAAGAAACAGTACAAAAGCAATAAGAAAAGCCAATAAGGAACTAAAAATTAATATAAGATTTTGTGTTTCTTTTTTCTTTAGTTTTGATTCTTGTAATTCCTGATCCAGTTTTAAAAATTCTATCTCTTTTTTGTGCTGTGCCGTTTGAAACTGAGCTTCTAGTTCTCCAATTTGTTTGTGTTTTTCCTCGTTAAACAGAGAATCTTTTATAACCGCATACTCTTTATAATAATTAAGTGCATCAGAGTATTTTCCCATCTCCTCATATACTCCTGATAATGCTTCGTAATTATAAGAGATATAATCTTTCATCGATATTTCAGTTGAAAGATCTAATCCTTTTTCAAAATATTCAATAGATCTTGAATAATTACCTATGTTTCTGTAAAGCGAACCCAGATTATAAAAAATATAAACTAAAGTTGGTTTAAAACCGATTTCTTCAAAAATAATAAGTGCTTTTTGATAATAATCCAAGGCCATATTAAAATTTTTGCATTCCTCATAAACTAAACCAATATTGCTTAATGATATTGCAATGTTTTGTTTATCTTGTAGTTGCTCATAAATGCTGAAGGATTTTTCATAATAATTAAGTGACTGAACAAAATTGCCCCAATTATATTGCAATACGCCAATATTTTGATAAATAGCGGCTATTCGCTCTTCATTGTTTGTTTGCTTATAAATTTCTAAAGCCTTTTCATAATAATTCTGAGCCAGCGAATATTTTTGCAAATCGTTATATAAAGTACCAATATCCTGGTAACTTATAGCAGCTTTTTCTTTACTTCCTATTGATTCAGCTATTTCTATTGATTTTTGATAAAAAGATAAAGCCTCATCGTAATGATTTATATACTGATTTGTAAGCCCAAGATTATGATACAGTTGCATAATTTGACTTGAATTATCTAATGACTGATAAAGTAAAAGCGCTTCTTTATAGTACTCTTCAGCTATTTCAAAATCATCAATATTAAAATAGTATTCACCCAAATAAAAAATTGCAAAGGCCTTTGAATCGGAATTATTTACAGATTTGGAAAGTTTTAATAATTTTTCCGAGTTCTGTAAAACTTCTTCTAAATGATTAGGGAAGCTAAGTTCAATAATATTTTTATAAACAGGTATTTTTAAACCTGATTGACTTGTACTATTTAACTTTTGCTCTAATCGAAGTAATTCTGTTTTATAAGTATCTTCCTGAGCATAGGAAGATAAAAAGCATATTATAATTAAAATGCTAAAAAAGCTTCTCATAACCATTAAATTATTGAATATTGAATACAAAATTTAAATATACAAAATAATTGGAGATATCAGTAGAAGGAAAACCCGAAAAGTTTAAACAATCAAATGTTTATTCGGTTTCAAAAAAAGACTTTATAGCACCAAAGTAATATTCATTCCAACCTTCGATAATACTTTCATAATCTTCATCGGGTATATTTTTATGAATAAGTTCAACTTGAGTTCCTTTTTTATTATCAAATAAATTTATTGTTACAATCGATTTTACAGATTGATCCCCAAAATACCACTCCTGTACAACTTTCTTATTATCAATAATTTCCAGATTTTTGCCGGTAATATCACCTTCCCAGAGAGAAAACTCGGTGTCAATATTAGAATCCATTATAGCTTTATAGCCGGTCCATAATTCTATTGTAAATGGATTCGTAATTGCTATAAATACTTCTTCAGGCTCAGCTGGAATAATATAATATTTCTTAAAATCTTTCATTAGTTAACTTAAGGTTGCCTCTAAAAATTGAATTCTTTAAAGAAACAAATATAATGAATAAGATGCAAGGCATATTGTTTATTATATTTGTTCCCTACGGGTTTCCATAGTTTTCTAAATACTGCTTCAAATTTTATCATATTATCCCGATAGTGTTTCAAAAATTTTCAATGTCTTTAAAAAACTATGGGAATCTTGATGTGATTGAATTTATAGAGGTAACCTTAATTATATCCTTTCTAATTCAATCCCATATAATTCTCCAGAAATAGATTGATTATTTTTAAAAAAGAATAATCCACCCCAATCATGTTTTACTTTAAGATAAATTCTTACAGCT
>JAUVLS010000212.1 GCA_030600625.1 Bacteroidales bacterium | reverse complement strand
TGGCACTTGTTAATTCTGATTTATCAATTTTCAGAATTTTCCCTGTTGATAAATACTCATCAATAGTAGTTCGGGCAATCTGCAAAAGTTTTTCCTTTTCCTGATTAGTTAGCTTAAACTGATTTTCTGACATATCTTGTGCTTTTTTCTTTGTAAAAATGATAGCATGATAACCAACAACACGGCTTTTGTCGCCTAAAACATCACCTGAGTTTTGATAATCAATATGAATTACCCGTATTCCAGGATTTCTTTCTGTTATATTCAATAAAGTAAGAACAGCCGGCCATCCACATAAACTGGTTACCAGGTTTTCAACATTTGCAGATGCATTTTCATTAATGGCATCAACAACTTTAACCACGGAGTTAGCCAAAATAGCATCTCCTGTTTTTTTATCCACTATTTTAGCTTCCTCATAATTTGGATAATGCGAAAAATCCGTACTTATGATAAATAAATTTTTTTCGTTGAAATACGGAGCTAACACTTCTGCAATCTTCTTGACTTCGCCAAGAGTTTGAGTGCCCGTTACGATAGGAACAATCTGAAAATCCTTTTTCATTTTATATTGCAAAAATGGCAACTGTACTTCAAGACTATGTTCCGCAGAATGAGCATCGGAATTAAAAACAAAAATTTCGTTCTCGTCGATTAGTTTATTTGCAAGCTCCCTATTCACTTTTACCTTTCCCAAAGGAGTAACATAATCGCCCTTATTATAAATTGATGCTCCTTTAAACACTACTCTGTGACTCGAAGCTATAACAAAAATATTTTCATATTCTTTGTACGAATCAATCTGATTATAACTCGATGCAGCAACTTTGCCCGAATAAACATAACCAGCATGTGGCGCAATGATAGCCAAAACATCATCGTAAGTTTTTACATATTCGGCTCGTGCAAAAAATGATTTTAATTGGGTTTTTAAAGCCTCTGGTTTATCGGGATAAAACGATCCCGCAACAACAGGCTCCCTATCAATACAGTTTTGATTTTGCAAATCACCCGATTGCGAATTACATTCAACAACTATTATGGTTAAAAGAAGTACAATCAGTGGCTTTAAAAAATAACTTATACTTTTCATGATAATATGATTTTAGCTAAGTTATAAAAATTGATGGCCTAAAGCAATAGCAAAATTCATAATGAATTTTATTACTTTTGATAGATATGACAATTGCAGAATATATAGCACTTTCAATAACTGGAATTTATTCTTTAACAATTCTTATTTTTTCTATTGGTTGGATGAAACTTAGAACCTTTGTAAGGTCAGGTATTTTTGACACAATTCCGATAAACATAGTTATTGCTTGCCGAAACGAAGAAGATAATATTTTACACCTTTTAAAATCTTTATCTAAGCAAACTTACCCAAAAGAAAATACTGAAATAATCTTTGTTAACGACCATTCTACAGATAACACCAGAGACATAATTTCCAGGTTTATTCAGGATTTTCAACACATAAAATTGTTTGATCTTCCCGAAAACAAAACAGGCAAGAAAGAAGCACTGGCTTATGGAATTAAAAACTCGAATTCGGATATAATTATTACAACAGATGCCGATTGTGCAATGGAAAAGGATTGGATAAACACGCTGGTTAGTTATTACATCAAATTCAAACCTAAATTATTAGTCGGTCCGGTGGCCTTTAATTATAGGAATAATAATATATTTCAGAAACTTCAAGCCTTTGAATTTTTAAGTTTAATAGGATCGGGAGCCGGTGCAATTGGAATAAATAAACCAATAATGTGTAACGGTGCTAATTTATTATTCGAAAAATCATTATATGAAAATAGTAATATAAAAAATCATATAGCTTCAGGTGATGATATCTTTCTGATGTTATATGCAAAAAGAATTAACAAAAAGAGCATTCATTTTATTAGATCGGAAGAAGCCATTGTTTATACAAAACCTGTTAAATCTGTTAAAGAGTTTTTAAATCAGCGTATTAGATGGACATCAAAAAGCAAAACTTATCGTGATTTTGATATTATTTTTACTGCCCTTATCGTTACTTTTACGAATCTGATTTTAGCTTTAGGTTTTGTTTATACTATTTGGGATTTCTCTTTCCTCAATACTTTTATTTTATTATTCATTATAAAATCTATTTTTGATTTACTTATTCTTATTCTTGTTACAAAATTCTTTCATACGCTAAAATTACTTTGGCTGTTTTTTCCTTTACAAATTATCTATCCATTTTATATTGTGTTTACCGTAATTTTTGGATTAATTGGAAATTTTAACTGGAAAGACCGATATTTTCAAGAAAAAGGATAATTTTGATTCAAGTATGCTATTCCGAAAACAGAAAACTGAAATAACCGGCTCCCTTAACTATCTTGCCTGGCAGAGGTTCAAGAGAAACAAACTATCGTTAAGTGGATTGTTTTTTATAATATTTACTTTAATTATAGGAATACTTGGCTATTTAATAACTCCCGATAAAACCAGTTTTGCCAATACCCAAATTCTGGAAATATCTACTAAAAAACCGGGATTTAAATGCTTTATGTTGAAAGTTCAAAAAAATGAACTTCAAGAAGATATCGGATTTTTAAAAAAAATGATTTTTGGCAGAAAAGATAAATTCACTTATATTCCTATAAACAATTACTATTTTGAAAATGAAAAATTAATAATCGAAGAATTTAACGATATTTCCGGCGAAGAACCTTTTTACAAAAAGTTAAATCCAATAGATGTTATAGCTAAAGTTCAATACGGATCAAAGATTACTTTTAAGGATAATAAGTATTGCTATACCGACATTAAAGGAAATCAACAAGAAATATACTTTGTACAAGTTAAAACCGATATAGAAACAAATCATATAGTAACAAAACATTTCATTCTCGGTACTGATCGTTTTGGCAGGGATATGCTAAGCCGTTTACTGATTGGAGCGCGAGTTTCTCTTTCTGTGGGATTTATTTCCGTTTTTATTTCTTTATTAATTGGTATTACATTGGGCGCTATTGCCGGTTATTATAAAGGAAAAGTTGATGATTTAATAATGTGGATTATTAATGTTATATGGTCAATTCCAACTTTGCTTATGGTTATTGCCATTACTTTGGTAATAGGAAAAGGATTCTGGCAAATATTTATTGCCGTTGGTTTAACCATGTGGGTTGAAGTAGCACGTGTTGTTCGTGGTCAGGTATTAAGTGTGCGTGAAAAGGAATATGTCGAAGCTGCCAGGGCACTGGGTTTTGGTAATACAAGAATCATTTTTCGTCATATTTTACCTAATGTAATGAGTCCTGTAATTATAATATCGGCTGCCAATTTTGCAACGGCAATTCTTCTCGAAGCAGGATTAAGCTTTCTGGGAATTGGTGTACAACCACCTGTACCATCCTGGGGTACAATGATTAAAGAACATTATGGCTATATCATAATGGATAAAGCCTATTTGGCGATTCTTCCCGGAATTGCAATTATGCTTATGGTCTTATCGTTTACCTTGGTTGGGAACGGACTTCGTGATGCATTGGATACTAAATCGCAGGAATAATGTCCTTAGTTTATAAATAGTGTGGATTTTTTCTGAATCCGTGTTAGTGTGCGTGCCTGGAGTATCTTCTCCTTTTGGGCCTTTGTCTGTTATCATAAAAATTCAGTATTACGATAGCATCTCCCTTATTCTTATAAAATATTGTTACTTGCTTTATTAGTACAAATCCTCTTATCTGTCTATCAGCATTTTCAAGAGAACCTATTTCCGGAAAGTCA
>JAUVLS010000112.1 GCA_030600625.1 Bacteroidales bacterium | reverse complement strand
ACAATGGTCTGAATCAATTTTTTCCTAATTCTGACATTGAAATAAATCATGATTTATT
This sequence comes from Bacteroidales bacterium, assembly GCA_030600625.1. The sequence goes on along the minus strand of JAUVLS010000112.1, from coordinate 5,574 downwards.
AGCTGCAGCACGAGCTCTTTTTATTCAAGATTCCGGCATTGTTATTATTCTTGGAACAGGAGCTAATACTTGTTTATATGACGGAAAAAATATTATGAAAAATATTCAGTCATTGGGATATATTTTAGGAGATGAAGGTGGAGGCGATTATTTAGGGAAATTATTTATTACTGAATTTTTGTATGGAAATCTTCCAAAAAAAATACATGCTGAATTTTTAAAAAAGTATGAGCTTAGCAATAATCAAATAATGCACAAAATCTATAAAGAACCTAATCCCAACCGGTTTCTAGCATCATTTTGCGAGTTCATTTCAAAGCATAAAGAAGATTCTTTCCTGAATACTTTGGTGCAGAAATCATTTACTGACTTATTTCTTAATCATATTACAAAATATGAAAATTACACTAATTTTAAAATACGTGTTACCGGCTCGATTGGGTTTCATTTTCAAAATCAATTAAAAGAAGTTGCAAAAGAATTCAATGCCCATATCGATCTAATTGAAAAAAATCCTATTATGCGACTTACTCAATACCATATTAAAAAACAGGGCTAATTCTGATTTGAAGGTTTAAGATTTAAGGTTTAAAGTTCAGAGTTTCAAATTTCAAATTTCAAATTTTGAGCTTATTACTGCTGCTTACCTCCAACTGCCCTGGCTACTGTAACATATACATTCCATTCAACAATTGACCAATAAACCCGTTTACTAATAAACAACACTTTCTTTATTTTAAATTTATATGTTTTGATATCATAATTTTATCAAGTATCTTTAAATTAGCAATTCTAAAAATAACAGAACTTCAATGAAAACCTGTATAATAATTGATAATGAAAAAAATGCCCGGGAAGCATTAGCAAAAATAATTGAACGTTATTTTAATACTAAAGTAAAAATTCTGCAATTGGCAGATTCTGTTAAAGAAGGTGTGTTTGCTATCAACAAATATCGTCCGGATATTGTATTTCTTGACATTGAAATGCCCGAGGAGAATGGATTTAAGCTTTTCGATTATTTTGACATTTACGATTTTGAAGTAATTTTTACAACTGCGTACAAGCAATATGCAATCGATGCAATAAAATTTGCAGCACTGGATTATCTTTTAAAACCCATAAATTATGTTGATTTAAGAGATGTTCTGGTTCGACTGGAGAAAAAACAAAGTAAATCTTCAAATACAGACCAAATTGAAGCATTCTTAAGTAATATAAATAGTGATTCGGGAAATTTTAATAAAATCGCCCTGCCAACTATGGATGGTTTTCAGTTAGAAAAAGTGAATAATATAGTTTATTGCCAGGCCGAAGAAAATTATTGTAAGATTTTTACAAATCGCAACGAAGCAATATTAGTTGCACGAACTTTAAAAAATATTGAAGAGTTATTGCCTGACGAAATATTTTTTAGAATACACAAATCATATCTTGTTAATATGAATTATATTAAGTCGTACAGTAAAACTGACGGATATAGAATTATTTTAGAAAACGGAACTGAGCTGGATGTTGCTACACGCAGGAACGAGGAATTTTTAAAAACATTGACAAAACGTTAAAATTTCCACTACAGAAGAATGAAAAAAACACTTTTCTTTATATTAATATATTCTTTTCTCTCAACTCATTATTCTTTGGGTCAGCAATATTATTCAAGGAATTATACAATAAATGATGGCCTTCCAGATAATTGCATTCGGGGAATTTATAAAGACGGAAAAGGATTCCTATGGATAGGAACTGATGCCGGCCTGGCCAGGTTTGATGGTAAAAACTTTAAGGTTTATTCATCGCAAGACGGATTAATTGGGGATAAAATCTGGTCTATTTCTGAATGTGAAGAAAACTGTATTTGGGTTGGTTGCCACGATGGAGGTATTTCTAAACTAAGTGATAAAGAAATAATTTCGTACAATTCGGAATCTGGTTTGATATCAAATGAAGTTAGAAAAATCCATTATTCAACTAAATTTAAGATTTTGCTTATTGGTACCGAAGATGGATTAACTGTTTACAACAACGATAGATTTATTTCTTTTCATAAGAAACTTAACAATGTAAGCCAAAGACTCCAAATTACAGACTTCTTAGAAAACGATGATTTTATTTATGTTTTTACAAATGGAAATGGTTTATACAAGTATATTCCTGCACTGGAAAGTCTGATAAGGATTCCTTACGATCACCCGTTAAACAATCACTTAACCAATTCTGCATTCATATCCGGCTCAGAAGATACTCTCATAAATTTCAAACGAAAAAGCTTTTTATCAATAAACAATGGTAAAAAGAATGTCACAGATTTTGTTGGTCAGGTTGTTGACTATAAAGAAGACCTTGATAATAATATTTGGATAGCTGCATGGAGTAATAATTACATAAATGCCGGAGGACTTTTTAAATATGATAGTTCAGGACTTACAAATTTCGGCAATTACCTTGGGATAAAATCCAATAATATTTTATCGCTTGAATTTGATTCAAAAGAAAATCTTCTTTGGATAGGAACTAAAGAAGGCGGGCTTTTCTTATATCCTTTGAGCAATTTTTCATATTATAAAGCGGAGGACTTTAATTTGTCGGAGTTAAATATTATTGATTTAAATATTGACAAATCGAATACTTTATGGATTGCCACGAAGAAAAATATTATAAAAAAATACGATAATGATATTTGTAAGATATTCAGTTTTAATATGTTTAATGCTAAATTTGAAGATTTCGTTAAGAACACGATTAAAACAAAATATTATTACCTAATTGATCAAACCGGTTCTTTCGAAAAATATCAGCAACTTATTTTTTCGGGTTCATATCCCTTTACAAATCCATATAAAAGACTTAACGGAAATGTATTACCAGCTAAAAGTCTTTACAAACCTCTAAAATATGATGTTTTAATAAATAAAACCTTAACAGAATTTAATAGCATAATAACAGATTCTAAGGGAAATACCTGGATAGGAAGTAATGTTGGAATTTTTAAAATTGATAAAGAATCAGATAATATTATATATTTTGATCTGGAGGGATATCAATTTAGTAATTTTTCTTTTGATCCGGAAAATAGAATTTATGGCGCAAGTTGGGCTGATTTGTTTATATATCCTGATATAGAAAATAATTCAGATTATTATTTATATAATTATTACGACCAAAAAAGTCCAATAAATATTGCCAAAATAAAAAATCAGGATGAGAGAATCTGGTTTGTCAGTACTGACCATGGTCTTTTCCTTTATGATAAAAATAAGTTTTACTCAACGTATGATCAAAAAATAATAGACAATCAAGCTTTTACAGATATCTGTTTTGATAATTCCGGAAATATTATTGCCGGTAGTGCCAATGGTAAAATTTACATTGCCGGGTTTTCTAATGATACTATACGATCCAAATTTGAAATTGACAAAAAGAACGGATTATTAGGTTCAAGCATAAGATGGCTCAATTGTACTGATGATAATATATTAATTGCAGGAACCAATGCCGGATTAAATTTTATTGATCTTGACAAGCTTTATAATACCGGGAATATTTTTATAGAAACCATTGATAAATCCGAAGGGTTTACTGATTATTCGGGAACAAACTCGATAATCCAAAATGGTAAAAATTTATGGATTGGTTCAAATACCAATCTTATTAAAATCAATCTCGATAAACTTAAAAATGAAAAAACTAAATACCTTAATTTTTATATAAAATCAATTGAAGTAAACAACGAGCCTCTCGATCTTAAAAACTTTAAAAACATTGACCAATGGACCAATATACCCAGATCAACAATACAGTTACCATATTACAAAAATTCTATTACTTTTTATTATGATGCTATTAAGTATTTGGATCCTGAAAATATTAATTTTAGTTATAAACTTGAAGGATACCATAAAAATTGGATAAATGAAACAAAAGACAGAAAAGCTGTTTTCCAGAACCTGAAACCGGGAAAATACAGATTGAGGATTAAGGTAATTAACAAAAACGAAAATATAGCGAGTCCTGAATTATCTATAAGTTTTATAATATTATCTCCTCTTTGGCTTAAATGGTGGTTTATTAGTTCAGGAATATGTCTTATTATATTCTTTATTTGGCTTATAATATTTTTAAGAACCAAATCAATAAAGAAAAAAGAACGGCTTAGAGTTGAAATTGCAGAAAGAATATCTGAATTTGAAATGAAAGCGCTAAGAGCTCAAATGAATCCTCATTTTATTTTTAATGCAATAAATTCTATTCAGAATTATATGCTTGATAATGATATTGATCCTGCTTTAAATTACCTTTCTGATTTTGCAAAATTAATTAGACTAACACTTGATAATGTTTCTAAAAAACAAATTACTTTAGATGAAGAATTAAATTATTTGAAGTATTATCTTAGCCTGGAACAAATGCGTTTCGATAAAAAATTTGAAACAGAAATAACCTTACCTTCTGATTATGAAAACAGGAAAATAATAATTCCTTCGATGATACTTCAACCCTTTGTTGAAAATTCAATTAAACATGGATTTGTTTTTAAAGATGAAGGAGGAAAAATTAAACTGGAATTTCTGATTTCTGATGACAATATATTAAAATGTATTATTGAAGATAATGGAATAGGTCGAAAAAAATCAAGAGAGCTGAATAAAAACAAAAAAGGCCATACCTCAAAAGGAACTTTTATAACAAACGAAAGACTATCATTATTAAACCAAACTCAACAACGCAAAGGTTATAAAGTAGAAATTATTGATTTGTATGATAAACACAACCTGGCATGTGGTACTCGTGTTGAGATATTTATTCCAATATAAAAAGGTTCAAAAAAATTTAATCGACATTAATATAAAGGAACAACGGATTGTCATAATGAGCAAAGCGAAGCTATCTCCCACTAATAGTTTTTACTTTTTACAAATAGATTGCTTCATCCCGAAAGCTTTCGGGATTCGCAATGACTCAAACAAAGATTTTTTAGAACAAAATATCAACTATTTGACTTATATTATTTAGTTATTTTCTCAATCTTATTAATTTTTTCAAGCAAAACCTCCTGGTTTTCTTTTAACTTCCTGATTGTTTTTAATATCTCCATCTGAACAGGATTTTGTGAAGATAAATTTCTCATTTCTTCGCTCCTGATACCCAACCTGGAATCCCAATAACCCAGCAAAAGAGCAAAAAGCATAAACAGAATTATCAATATCGGAATAGCGACATAAACATGCGCGATTAATAATTTCCCAATTTCTGTATTTTTAATTGCTCCAAGAAATATGGTAACCATCATAAAAAGATTGATATACCCGATATACATTTTCGACCTGTCAACATATACTTTCCATCTGATTAAAGCTCTTTTATTTACTTTCATAATTTTTAGCATTTTATGTAAAGTTAGATATAAAACCTTAAGATTGATTATTGTTTATTGACAAATGATAATTTTTGGCTCTATGTAGGGAAGAATAACAAATAATATTATCAACATATTTATTTAAATAAATGATATTTACAGTTTTTTTGAGGACATCTTTATGAACTAACTTAATGAATGTGCATTTTACCACTAAG
>JAUVLS010000281.1 GCA_030600625.1 Bacteroidales bacterium | reverse complement strand
GAAATGGGTATTACCAGTAGTCAGTTTGGTACATTAATTCAGTGGACTACCTGGGCAAATGTATTTGGAATGATTATTATTGGTGGAATTATTCTCGATAAATGGGGAATAAGACGAACAGGGATTGTATTTGGTTTATTAGCAACTATTGGTGCAGCATTAACAGCTATAGGTGCTGCCGGTATATTTACAACAGAAACATCAGACCAGTTATGGGTAATGATGATCGGTAGATTATTATTTGGTTCCGGTTTAGAAATAGTTTGTGTAATTGTAATGCGTACTGTTGTAAAATGGTTTAAAGGTTATGAACTTGCTTTGGCAATGGCAATTAATATGGGATTTGGTCGTTTAGGTTCTACTTTAGGTCAGGCTCTGTCAATTGATATTGGTCATGGAGTTGTGTCTCCTGCAGTAAATTTTGCTGCAACTCTTATAGGAATAGGATTAATTATGTTCTTTATTTATTTCATTTTTGATATAAAACTTGATAAACAACTTAAAGGTCAAGCTAAAGTTGATGAAGAGGAAAAATTTAGATTTTCTGATTTAATTAAGCTGGTTACGAACAGGTCATTTCTCTTTATTGCATTACTATGTGTAACATTCTATTCTGCGGTTTTTCCATTTATGCAATATGCTCCGGATCTTTTAATTAATAAATTCAATTTTACATATAATCTTCCCGAGAGTGCAACTATAATGGTATTGGGGAGCAAAACTTTAGGTAACTTATCAATTTATCTTGGGCTATTTATTTTTGCTTTAGCAATAACGTTGGTTCCTTCAAATATAAAAAAGAAAAGTACTAAGATTTTTTCTATTATAGTTATTTTAGTATTATTTGTAACCTTTATTTCTTCGTTTGCCGATACTTTTGGTATGTGGTTAAAGAATGGCCCAAAAACTGCAAGTTTAATTCCGTTAGGTTCAATTTTATTTACACCAATTTTTGGGAATCTTGTTGATAAAAAAGGGAAAGCAGCATCATTGATGATTTTAGGTGCATTATTATTGATTTTCGCGCATTTAGCCTTATCAGTATTTAATAGTATTACCCTTGGATATTTAGGATTATTAGCTCTTGGAATTGCATTTTCTCTTGTTCCTGCCGCAATGTGGCCTTCTGTTGCAAAAATTGTTGCCGAAAACAGGTTGGGAACAGCCTATGCTGTAATGTTTACAATCCAGAACTGGGGACTAAATGTTTTCTTTAAAGGAATTGGATGGGTACTCGATAAAGCAAATCCGGAAGTTGTTGCGAAAATGGAAGCAACAAGACAATCTTTAGAAGCACAAGGATTAAGTAATATTGAGATTAGTGGAATTATGCAGGAAATGCAGCAGGTAACACACGAAATACCTTCGTTTAATTATACTACACCTATATTAATGTTAGTAGGTTTAGGAGTTGTTGCTATATTCTTAGCTTTCTTACTCAAAAAAGCTGATGCTAAACAAGGATATGGATTAGAATTACCTTCTGGTGCTGATGCTCCAAATGGAGAAAATAATGAATAATATTTTCTAAAATTGATATATTTTAAAAGCTGTCGTAAAGGCAGCTTTTCTTATTTTTATTTGTTTTTCACAAATATGGCATTTTGAATAATAAACGGTATTATTGTGTTTCGAAAATTTTAAATGTAATCTATTATGTCAAAAAAACTGTCTGATTCAAAATACTTACGATGGGGAATTTTAATTCTCGTAGGTTTTATACTATCTGTTAATTATTATTTCTATGATGCTTTTTCAACTTTAAAGGTTTTATTAGTTGAAGAATTTAGTTTTACAAATACTCAATATGGTTTATTTGTAGCATTTTATTCTATTCCCAATACTTTCCTTTTAATGGCCGTAATTGGAGGTGTAATTCTAGATAAACTAGGTATTCGACGAACCGGTTTTATGTTTATCTTCTTCATGGCATTTGGAGCTATCTTAACTGCATATGGTGCATCAGATATGTATCAGGGTGGTTTAGGTTATCGATTAATGAGTTCTTTTTTACCTGACTATTCGCCTGAATTAAAAATGATGCTTTTGGGTAGATTCTTTTATGGACTTGGTGCTGAAACAAGTATTGTTGTTATAAGTAAAGTCTTGGTAAAATGGTTTAAAGGAAAAGATTTAGCTCTTGCTTTTGGTTTAAAAGTTGGGTTTGGAAGATTAGGTACATTTGCTGCATTAAATTTATCTCCTGTATTAGCTAACGATGGACAAACGCTTGATGTAGCAGTGTGGTTCGCTGGAATTTTAGTTTGCATAGGATTATTAGCATTTATTGTTTATATCCTTTTCGATTTGAAATTTGATAAAGAAGTTAAAGACACTCAAGTGTTATTATCTGAAAAAGATAAATTTAAGATATCTGATATATGGGGAATTCTATCAAACAGGGCTTATATTTTTATTGCACTTTTGTGTGTAACTTTTTATTCAGCAGTATTTCCTTTTGTGGCATTTGCCCCTGACTTTTTTGCTAATAAGTTTGGAATGAGCGCAGTAGCCAGCGGGCAAATAACCTCATTATTACCTTTAGGAACTATGATTTTTACTCCTATTATTGGGATAATAATCGACAGATTAGGTAAAGCAGCTTCAGTAATGATTTACGGATCGATTATCCTATTAATAGTGCATTTAACTTTTGCTTTAACTAATATTCCTCCATATTTTCCAATGGTCTTATTGGGAATTTCGTTTTCACTGGTTCCTGCAGCCATGTGGCCTACAATGGTAAAGTTGGTTGAAGAAAAACAAATTGGAACTGCATATGGTTTAATGTATTCAATTCAGAACCTTGGTTTATGGGGTTTCCCAATTTTAGCCGGAATTATTTTAGATGCTACAAATCC
>JAUVLS010000240.1 GCA_030600625.1 Bacteroidales bacterium | reverse complement strand
CACTGGAATACTATTTTTGTTGAAGTACCAATCGAAACATTCAATCCTGTAAAAACGGTTAATGATTTATTAAGACCGGAACATCAATAGTGATAATTAATGTCTTAATACTTTGTTTTACTGGTGGAGCTATATAATTAATTAAGAACTTTAATTGTCAAATTATAAGTGTCTGAAATTTGAAATCCAAAAATTTATAGGCTCTATGTCGAATAAGGTGGGTGATATTTATTTCGACATTAACTATTGATGTTATTTAGAAAAAACACTCAATAAGCAACACACAATAATCAATAAAAAAGTAGAAAATGAAAAAATTTGATTTAGAAGATAGATTTATTGACTTTACAATAAAAATAAGTAATGTTGTTGATGAAATTGATAATTCAAAATTAGGAACTCATATTGCTGGTCAATTAATTAGAAGTGGTAGTTCGCCTGCATTAAATTATGGAGAAGCTCAAAGTGCAGAATCAAGAAAAGATTTTGTTCATAAACTGAAAATAATTCTAAAAGAGTTAAAAGAAAGTCGAATTTGCTTAAAAATTATAGGAAGGAAACCATTAATCTCAAATACAAAGAAATTAGTTCCAATTATGAAAGAAACGGAAGAGTTAATAGCTATAATTTATAAAAGTATTGAAACTGCGAAGTCGAATATGCAGAAATAATGAAAATTGAATATTGTATGTTGAGTGTTGAATGTTTAATTCCTATAATGAATTGGCATTTAATAACTATCCACTACAAATAACTATAGTGCACTTTAATTTAAAATTTTTAATTTAATTAGTTTATCTGATCTTTCCCGATTCGTTTAACAACGACCAACCATCCAGCCAGTTGTAACCCGAAGGATTAATGGCTCCTTTGTAAGTAACATCATCGAACCACTCTTCAGGATATGCTGCCAGATTGCTTTCAACATCGCCAGCCGGAACGATATTAAAATCAGTTTCTGTAATTTCGATTTCAGGATCGTAAACTTCATTTCCTGCACTAACAAAATAGTTTTGTAATGCCATTAATTCATCAGTCAAATCATCACTTGATTCTGTTACAATCGAAAAAACAGATGAATTGTTATTACCCTCTATATCATAAAAAATATTATTCTCAAATATCAGATTGTTATTCTCAAATTGATGATAACTGTCGTTAAATCCACTTAGGTATTCAACTTTAATACCATTTATCTGATTAATAAATATGGAGTTATAATATTCCCCTCCGGCATTGTCGGCAAAGGTCATTAAGTTGGTTGAGTTTAATTGTCCATTACCAATATATGTTGCATTATAAATTTCAGGAATGCAAAATGGTTCACCGTAAACGGGATCAGTTCCACCATCATGTTCAGCCAAATGATCTCCTAAGGATGGAGCCTGAATAGCCAGCCAAAATTGACCTTTACCACGATATCCTTCATCAAAATCGAAAGCATCATCGCCACAAAATGCAGATGCTAAATATTTACAATTCACTGTTCCTCCGAAAAATTCAAAACCATCATCTTCGTTTGAAATAACTTCGACATATTCGATAGTTGTTCCGGAACCTACACCACCTAGTGTTAATCCGTTGATTTCATTTCCTTCGCCAATGTTTGTACCACCATGACGTATCGATACATATTTTAAAATTCCCGAATTATCATTATTAACAGATCCTCCATATATACCTCTGGTTTCAGAAATAGGAATTCCTTCGATTTTTGATTCGTTAAATTCACTATTCAACTGAGCATTACCTAAAATAATTACGCCACCCCATAAACCACGGGCTTCGACAGGTACTGATCCTTCCAGATCATCGTCTTCAACTGTAAAAATGATTGGTTCTTCTTTTGTTCCTTCGGCAATTATTGTAGCTCCACGGGCAACAATTAATGCGCTGGCATTTTCGCCTTGCCCTGTTTTTGCGCGAACAACTGTTCCGGGTTCAATGGTAAGTGTTTGGCCGGGATTTACAAATACAAAGCCTTCGAGTATGTATTCTTTATCTGCTGTCCAGGTTACAGTTCCTGTTCCTCTTCCATCGTCAGTAATGGTAGTACCATTGTCAACAACTATATCGCTTTTACGACATGAAAATGATATTAATAATATAATAATGAGAATACCTGCAATTTTAAATTTATTTGAAATCATAATTTTAAATATTAAAATTTATATTCAAGATTTAAATAAAAATATGACTCATTATCGATGTTTTGAGCATAAGGATACCAGTCTTGATAATTTGCAGCGATTTTAATATTCTTAATAGGACTGTACTGAATACCTGCTATAATTGCGCTACCGTCTTTATTAATATTCCAGTCGTAAGGTTCTCCTTCGATAGTATTCGACCATAATTTATCGTAACGGGCAAAAAGTTCCCACTTTTCGAAAACATTGTACGATGCATATGTTGAAAAACCTTGTAGGTCGTGATCTTTTTCGTATTTATTATTTGCCTGATAATTATATTCAACCCCAATTCTTGCAATTTTTTTAAAATCATAACCCACAAACGATGACCATGTGGATTGAATTTCATCCTGTTCGGTATAATCTACATAAAAGCGGGCTGTTAATCCTTTTACAGGAAGTATTGTAATTCCTAATCCACTTTTATAGGTATTATCGTTTTGTAGTTGGTTATATCCCTCGCCATTCATCAGGGTTAAATCAGCCGAAATAAAATCATTGAATTTATATGAAGTAGAAGCTCCCAAATCGGCACTGCTACCAAACTTATGTTTATCCTGAAATGATAGATAAATGTACCTGTGTCCCCAGAATTTTTCCTGAATTTTAAACTGATACAGATCGATTATACCAAACCTTAAAGTAAGTTTATCTTTTTTATAAATTAAAGCTGCATTTTTAAAATAAGCATAGCGTTTTAAAATATCGTATTGTGAATCCTGGTTAGGACTACCAATATCAAGTTTGATAATTACAGAGAAATTTTCCGACATAAAATATTCGTATCCAAAATATGCCCTGTCAACTGCAAAGGCAGATTCTTGTTCATCTGTAAATAACTGATAATGAAAATTACTGAATATTTTAACATGAACATTCCCGGATGGCTCAAACTTGTTTTCTTCATCCTGCGAAAACAGGTTATTAGAAAAAAATAACAAACTAAAAAGGAATGTTAGAAAAATTTGCCGATTCTTTTTCATTTTTTGGCTTGAATTAGAAATTATTTTCGCTTGCAATATTACATAGAATTAATATAGCTAACATTAAATTAATGTTAAGTTAACAAAATGATTATTTTGTAATAATATTTGAATAATATTCACTTCGTACATTTGTCATGTAAATAAATATGTAAATAAAAACACAAAATA
>JAUVLS010000050.1 GCA_030600625.1 Bacteroidales bacterium | reverse complement strand
ATACAAGCACCAATGCCAGGTAAAATTGTTGAGTTTTTTGTTGAAGAAGATCAAATAATAAAAGAAGGAGAAGCTTTACTTATTCTTGAAGCAATGAAAATGCAAAATGAAATTATTTCAAACGTCAGCGGAAAAATCAATCAAATTAATTTTAAACCTGACGATATTGTGATGAAAGATGATATATTGATTGAAGTAGAAAAATAAACAAAGATGTCATAAATTGAGATGGTAATTGATTAATTTCTTTTATCATCTTTCTTATTTCTGCATCTAATTTTATTTATCTTCGTTGTACTTTATAAATTTAGCTTGAATGAAAAATCTGAATTTGAATTTTTTCCCGGAAAATAATTATACTACAAAAAATAACTCCAGACTTTTTATTGACAAACTATTTTTAAACACACGGTTATATTTTGTAATAAAATATACACAACTCATATTTAAAAACAGGAAATTAGCTTTACAAAACAAATATGACAGAAAGTCCTGGTCATTATCATCTTATGATGTTTTTAAACTTATTGAAAATTGCGGTGGCAAATTTCATATTGAAGGTTTTGATAATTTAAGGAATTGTAATGAGCCTGTTATAATTGTCAGCAATCATATGAGTGCAATGGAATCGATGATATTCCCATGTTTGATTGCTCCATTTATGGAAGTAACTTTTGTAGTAAAAGAAAGTTTAACTAAACATTTTCTTTTTGGACCTGTAATGAGAGCCAGAAAGCCCATTGCTGTTAAAAGGTCAAATTCAAGAGAAGATTTAATTTCGGTAATGAAACAAGGACAAGAGTTTTTAAAGGAAGGTACTTCTGTTGTTATTTTCCCACAAGGAGGAAGAAGAGAAATATTTAAACCTGAAGAATTTAATTCGTTAGGAGTAAGATTAGCTAAATCATCTGGTGTAAAAGTAATACCGATGGCCATTAAAACAGATTTTTGGGGCAATGGAAAGTTAGTAAAAGATCTTGGCCAGATCAACAGGAATAAACCCATTCATATAAATATAGGCGAGCCTGTAACAATTAAAGGATCGGGAAAAGAAGAGAATCAACAAATTGTTGATTTTATTGCATCAAACTTGGAAGTCTGGAATAATCATAAATAATATATTGCTTTATTTTTTTACCAAATACTGATAATCTAAATAATATAATATTTTTAAAGAGATACTATTTATTTGAGATGATTGAAAAGTATTGTTGAGATTTTCTAAAAAGCTATTGATAATTTCCGTTTCGCTGGTAAAAATTGAATTTTTCCAAACAAGTGATAATTCACTGCCAGGTGCAAAACGCCATAAATATTGCATATCAATTGTAAAAGCATTGTAGTTGTAATTATAATCTTCACCATAGGTGTCGTAACCTATAGATGGACTCAAATATCCATCCTCCAACAATTCATAAAAATCGGAATATTCTACCCTACTCCAATAATGTCGGGCTCTTAAATTTATCGACATTTTATTTGTAAAGATATAACTTGTATTAAGTGTATTAATTATTGTAGATTGATCTCTTTTACCAAAATTAATAATTGTATTCCCGGATAAATCCTCATAATCTTCTACATATCCATAAGTATTAAAATTATTATCGAAATTTAAATCATATGTTAATAACCATTTGTCACTGAAACGAATTCTTGGACGTACTCCAAACCAGTAGCCGTAACGATCATAATCGAATGCTTTCCACGCGCCAGTATTAAAACTGACAGCCAGGGTTTTTCTATAATCTGTTGAAATCCACCAGTTATAAACACCATGACGTGCTTTGTTAAATTTCCAGCCATCTACTCTTGGCTCAAAGTAATCATAATTTACAACTGGGTTAAAATGTATAAAAAATCCAGTATGCAAATAGTTTTTTGCAAAGGTTGTGGCTGACATCAATGTGAAATTAAACTCCGAGAATGTTCTTGGTTTATATAGATTTTTGTATTCAAATTCTATTCTATTTCGCCAGGACAATACTTTCCAAAATGGTTCATTTATATTATAATTAAGTTCTACATCCCATGATGATTCATTATTTTGTTGGATATATCCCATGTCATTAGGGTCGTAAGTATCAGATTCAGTATTGTGCATTACTTCGAAAAGGAAATTCCCTTTAGTTTTCGAAAAATGCATAAAATAAGTATGCCCCAAATCGGTAGAGTCAGTGTAAATTTGACTTACAGATCCTCTGCCAAATAATTGATATGAGTTTTCCTTGTTTTTTATTCTAAATTCACTTCCGGTAACATTTGCCGTATAATTTTCTTCTGCATGTAAAACATTGGTATTAACAAAACTTATGTAAGAGTTATTTTTAAGTGATTGATCAATAACAAGCATATTATAATTTGTAAATCCTTGTGTTTGATAATTACGTTTTTCTCCTGTAATTGTATCCAAAATTATCGCATCAGATGAACTGGTCATGGCATTGAAAAAACCCAGACCCAGTCCACTGTCAGTTCTTCCTGATATTTTTGTTGCATTAAGTAATTTTGTTTCAATAGGGTTTTCAATTACGGATTCATTTACATTTAATTGATCTTCTACATCATCATAATTCTTTGGCATAGAACCAATTCTTCTCGAATAAAAAATTCTTCCTTTATCAAATAATTCAGTACCTTCAGTAAAAAAGGGACGTTTTTCATCATACATTATCTCATAAGGCGAAAGATTTAAGACTTCATCATCGGATTGTACCTGACCGAAATCAGGAATCAAAATCATATCCAATGTAAAACTCTGGTTTATTCCCCATTTCAAATCCATTCCGGCATTAAAATCGCTCCCCCATTTATTGTTATCAGCATTATTTTGAATATAGGTAGAAACATATGGTGTAACCGACAAGCGTAGAGGAGGTTCAACATCTTTAATTCCACTTACTTCGCCCATTTGATTTACAAATCCCTGGATGTTTATATCAACAAAATTCCATGTATCCCATTCCCTGTATCTACGTATATTTCTAAAAAAATGGATTCCCCATGTTTGATCATTATTTTTTGGAAATCGCAATGCAGAATATGGTATTTTGATTTCAGCCACCCAACCAAATTCAGTGATTTTAACTTCGCTTTCCCAAACAGCATCCCAATTTATATCATCATTATTCCCGGTAAGTTTTGCATCAGATTGTACACCGGCAGCGGAAACCATAAAATTAACAGCATTTACACCATCATTAAAAGGATTTAATATTACTGCAAATAAATCTGCATTAGCTCCATCAAAAGCATCTCTTACTGAAAGTTCTTTTAGAATGCTATCGGGGTTTGAATCATATAATGTAGCACCAATATAGATTGCATTATTATCATAAGCAATCTTAACTTCTGTTGGCAGAGAAGGTTCTTTTCCATTATAAGGTTCGAATTGAAAAAATTTGTTTGCTACTGAAGCATCTTTCCATGCAATATCATTTAGTATGCCATCAATTTTAGGTGACTCTGTTATTTTAGAAATTTCAAGGTTGCGTTTCTCAAGATTTTGAGTAAAAACTGAATTACTTATTGCCAAAAGTATTATCAAACTAGACAAACACCTCTTTGCCTTTTTTATCACAACATTATAATTTAAGATTCTCATTAATAAAAAGACCTTTTTGTCTTAAAAAGGTTTAATGGAATTTTAAAATTCTGAAGTAAAATGAAATTTTATTTTATCGAATTTCTCCTGAGCCATTTGTAAAGAATAAGGTGAATCGGCCATAAATACTTCCCCACCATGTTTATCAATAGCTATAGAACTAAATTTTCTTTTACCAAAATCTTCAAGCTGTTCTTTGTTACCAGATTCAATCCAGCATGCTTTATGCATTTTGATTGGTTCGTATTTACATTTAGCACCATATTCATGTTCTAAGCGAAATTGGATAACATCAAATTGTAATTGACCAACGGTTCCAATTATTTTACGGCCATTGAATTTATTAGTAAAAAGCTGCGCCACACCTTCATCCATAAGTTGATCAAGACCCTTAGCTAATTGCTTATATTTCATTGGATCGGCATTCTCGACATAACGGAACATTTCCGGAGAGAAACTGGGTAATCCTTTAAAATGGATTTCTTCACCTTCGGTTAATGTATCACCTATTTTAAAATTACCGGTATCATGTATACCAACAATATCACCCGGAAAAGCTTCTTCAATAATTGATTTCTTTTCGGCCATAAATGCTGTTGGCGAAGAAAATTTCATTTTTTTCCCTGCTCTTACATGCAAATAATTAGTGTTTCGTTTAAACGATCCTGAACATATTTTTACAAATGCCAAACGATTACGATGATTTGGGTCCATATTGGCATGAATCTTAAAAATAAATCCTGAGAATTTATTTTCAAAAGGATCAATGTCTCGTTCTTCAGCATTTACAGGTTTTGGGAAAGGTGCTATATTAATAAAGCAGTCTAATAATTCCTTAACGCCAAAATTATTTAATGCACTGCCAAAAAATACAGGGGCCAAATCAGCAGATAAATAATCATTGATCTCGAATTTTGGATAAACTTCAGTAATCAGTTCTAATTCCTCACGAAGAATATTAGCATATTTATCTCCGATATATTCTTCTAAGACAGGATTATTTACATCTTTAAATTCGATTGATTTCTCAATTGTCTGTTTAACTTCTCCACTAAATAAGTTAAGCTTTTCTTCGTATAAACTATAAACACCTTTAAATGTTGGCCCATTACTAATTGGCCAACTTAACGGGCGTACATGAATTTTAAGTTCGTTTTCAATATCATCAAGTAATTCAAAAGGGTCTTTACCACTTCGGTCAAGCTTATTGATAAAAACCATTACCGGAGTTTTGCGCATTCGGCAAACTTCCATTAGTTTACGAGTTTGTGGCTCTACTCCTTTTGCAGAATCAATCACAATAATTACGCTATCAACAGCAGTTAATGTACGGAAAGTATCTTCGGCAAAATCCTGGTGACCAGGCGTATCCAAAATATTAATTTTCTTACCATTATATTCAAAACCCATTACAGAAGTAGCTACTGAAATACCACGCTGACGTTCGATCTCCATAAAGTCAGAAGTAGCTGTCTTTTTAATTTTATTGCTTTTGACAGCACCTGCAACATGAATTGCTCCACCAAATAATAATAGTTTTTCAGTTAATGTAGTTTTTCCTGCATCGGGGTGACTAACTATTCCAAAAGTTCTTCTGCGTTGTATTTCTTCCTTAAATCCCATAAACTGATATATAATTAGAAACTTCGAAAATATATTTCTCCGAAACTGCAAAAATATAAAAACAGATGAATATATCTTAATTTGAAAAGGTGATTTAGAACAATAATTATATTTTATATAAAAGCAACTATTTATGAGAAATATTAATCTAATAGATAATTATCACATTTTATAATTACTTTTATTATTTAGTAAGTTTTCGTAATATAATATTAATCCTTATGAAAAATAAACTTGATTTCCATGATCTCAGAAATAAATTAGTGTTAATCGTAATATTTTTTACTTTAAGTTGTGAAGACGAAGGTTCAATTCCAAAAGTAACAACAAACGAAGTAACAAATATTACACAAACATCTGCTCAATGTGGTGGTAGTATCATTAATAATGGAGGGTCTTCAATTAAATCCTGTGGGGTATGTTGGAGTACTAATCCTAATCCTACGATTTCGGATAATAATACAGTTGATGAATATAGTAATGAAAATTACATTTCTCTTTTAACAGATATAAATGCAAATACTACCTATTATGTGCGCGCTTATGCCACCAATAAAGCTGGAACAGGTTATGGTGAAGCTGTTCTTTTCCCTACAAGCTTTTCTGAAAATGAAAAAGTAATTGATATCGACGGAAATGAATATGATCTAATTCATATGGGTGAACAAACCTGGATGGCACAAAATTTAAAAGTTACTAGACACACCGATGGCAAAGAAATTGATTATGTTTATTGGTATAATAATGATGAAACTATTTATAAAGAAAAATTTGGTGGGCTATATTTGCACGAGTTTGATTCTAAATTATGCCCTAGCGGTTGGAAAGTTCCTTCAAAAGAAGACTGGTCTACATTAATAGAGTTTTTAGGAGGTGTTGAAATAGCTGGTGGAAAACTAAAAGCTAAAGGAACAACAGAATGGCTTAGCCCTAATACGGATGCTAATAATAGTAGTGGTTTCGCTGCGCTTCCCGGAGGCTATACCTCACCTCAATATGAAGTTATGAATGGATTCGGAGAAGTAGGGAGGTATTGGACAACTCATGGGGCAATGACCGGAGTTACATATGTAGAATTTAGTCATAATAGTGCAGAAGCTAAAATTAAACACGACCATTCTGAATATGTAGCTTATTCCATAAGATGTATAAAAATTACAAACCCAGAAGAAGCATTTGTTAGAATCTGGAAAATTGATAACATTTCAGAAGACCAACTAAAGGTAATTTCGGTTATCGATACTGATGGTGGTTCTCAAGTAACATCAAGCGGAGTATGTTGGAGTAATAATAATATCCCAACTATAGATGATAATATAACAAGTGATAATGTTTCTATTGGTAGCTTTTCGTCATACTTAATAGATTTAGACGAAAGTACAACTTACTATATAAGGGCTTATGCCACAAATTCTGCAGGAACTGTATACAGCGATACTTATCTAGCCTTAACTTTAAAAGGAGATAATAGTATGGTTAGTGATATTGATGGTAATGAATACCATTTAGTAAATATTGGAGAACAAACCTGGTTAAAAGAAAACCTTAAAACAACAACATTTAACGATGGCACTAGTATTTCAAATGTTACTGAAAATTCTGATTGGAAAAATTTAAATTCTGCTGCTTATAGTTTTTATGATAATGATGGTACCAATCAAGTTGATTATGGTACACTCTATAATTGGTATGCTGTTGAAACCGATAAACTATGCCCAACAGGATGGCATGTGCCAAGCAACGAAGAATGGGCATATATGGAAGAATATATATGTACAGCTAAGAACTCATATATCGAAATATTCCCTGAAACCTATGGTGGATACCGTGATTATTATGGTGGGTCATTTTATGATATAAACGAAGAAAGCTTTTGGTGGACTAGTACAGAAGCCAATACAGGTTCTGCCATTTCGTACGAATTTATTGATGGAAATAGATATAATACAAACGAAAGCCAATACAGAAATGGTTTTTCTGTTCGTTGTGTAAAAAATGACTAATACTATATTATTACTATACTATAATTAATTATTTATATTGCCAAATTAGCTTGCCTGAACTATAAGTTTTCAAAATCTTAGCATTAGGGATTTTATCTTCGTCGATTTCCATGATATCATCTTCCAAAATAATAAAGTCAGCAAACTTACCTGGTTTAATACTACCTTTTTCATTTTCTTCAAAGGCGGCTTTTGCAGCCCAAATAGTCATTGACTTTAATGTTTCTTCACGTGTTAAAGCATTCTCTTTTTGAAAACCATTTTCCGGATATCCTTCAACATCTTTTCTAGCAACAGATGCATAAAATGTTAAAAGCGGATCAATCTTTTCAACCGGGAAATCAGTACCATTTGGAATCCATCCATTTTGATCTAACAATACCTTATATATATAGGCATTTTTTATTCTCTTCTCTCCTAACCTTTCATCAGCCCAATACATATCAGATGTACAATGCGTTGATTGAATTGATGGTATAATATTATACTTTCCAAATTTATTTACATCATCAGGATGAATTACCTGTGCATGCTCAATTCTCCAACGTTTATCATTTGGGCCTTGTAAGTATTCTGAATAAATACCAAGCATTAATCTGTTGGCATAATCGCCAATTGCATGGGTGTTAACCTGGTAATTATTTTCAACAGCCAGTTTACACATATCATGGTAAAAATCTATTGCTTCTATAATTAAACCACTATTTTCAGGATCATCAGAATATGGTTCAATTAAACAGGCTCCACGAGAACCCAAAGCTCCATCGGCAAATAATTTTATAGATCTAACATTTAAATAATCCGTTTTATAAATACCTTTTTTTACAAAGTGATTTATATTTTCTTCGTTAGGCACAAGCATTGCATAAATACGAATTTTCATTTCTTCATTTTTCTGAAGAGAA
>JAUVLS010000093.1 GCA_030600625.1 Bacteroidales bacterium | reverse complement strand
AAAATGTAGTGGTTAATATCAACATAATTATCTTCCTTTGAGAATATTATTAGTGAATCAATGTCTGATTTTTGGTCAGAATTATACACACTTAGACTGTCTTCTGTTTTGTATTTTTCATTAAGTAATTTACGGTATTTTGTCTCTTTTAAATTAATATCTTTTTCGAAGGGGTCATGATTCAGCAAACGGTTATAAATTGAATAATTTCCATTGTCGAATTTAATATATGAATAAGTTTGTTTGTTTTTACTTAAATGATGTTCATTAATATTTCTTGAAAAATTAGTTAGTGGTTTTTCCTTTAAAAAATACCTGTAATGGATGGTAGTATCAATAAAATTAATAGTACTATCATATTTGCCATAAAACAGATTGTTAATTCCATTTAGGTCATTTAAATAATAATATTCTTGATTTTTGATTTCAAAAGGATTCACTTCATTCTGATGCATACTGCTGGTTAATCTTGATAACACGGGGTTGTTATTTTGATAATCATAAACAAACAAGTCGAATTGATGACCAAAATCTGAGTTTTTTGATATTAAGGTATCATTTAATCTGTTCGAAGAGAAAATTATTTTAGTTGAGTTATTAATAAATCGGGGATGAAAATCGTCTGCCAAATCATTTGTAATTTGTTTGCTTGTCGATGATGCAATATCGAAAACATAAATATCAGTTTTGCTATCTTTAACAGCAGAAAACACTATTTTTGAACCGTTATCTGAGTAAGAAAAATTAAGGATTTTGTCAAAATATAAAAGATTTCTGTCTGTTATTTCGCTATTTTCAAGTATATACTGAAGAAGCTTTAATCCACCGTCTTTTTCTATAATTATGGTTAATATTTTTCCGGAAGGGTGCCATTCAATTACAGGATAAGTGTAATCATTTATCTGTTTGATTTTATGACCATGTTTAAATATTTTCTCTGACTTATCTAAAGCTGAATTGTAAATCCAGATTTTCACCTGCCCAAGTTCGTTGCTTACGTATGCTATTAGTTCTCCATCAGGACTGGCTTTAACCTGACTGTAATACAATGACGGTTTGTTTTTGTGTAAGATGCTTTGATTTAATGATGAATCGTAAGCATACGATGACTCATCGCCGAAATAGTCGTTATAATATTTAAACCATTGTTTTGAAATTTCTTTAAAAGGTAAGCCCAGAACATTTAATACTGCATTGTTCGCACCTTTATTTACTCTGGTAAGATAAAGAATATCTGTTATCACTGTATTCCCATAATAGTCATTTATATATTTCCAGAATGAATGGCCCGCATATATAGCATCATCGCCGGTTAGACGGTTAAACTTTTTGTATCGATTATTAATAATACCGTCTTTAACTCTATTTTCAATTTCAGGACTCCATTCTTCGGAAAGATATGAAGTTAGCCCTTTTAAATACCATTCCGGTAGATTGATCATTGATGAGTTAGCAACGTTTTCAGTAAGTCTGTCTCCATAAAGCATTTCCATTACAATAACTTCAGCAATTACTGATCGCATCTGCTTTAAATAATCCTGATGATTGCCTTGAAAATATAAACTGACTTTGTTGTTACTGATTTTGGTTATCCCGCCTGTGTTGTATTCCTCTTTTCCTGTAACCAAATTAATATTACTTTGTCTGAAGTCTGAAAATTTATTATAAACCAGGAATGTTAATCGTTTATTTAACGAATGATTTAACTTTTCTTCGAGTATGAGTATTTCCTGAGTAGCATTTTCCCCGGTAAATCTTGCAATTGCTTTTCCATCCTGATTAAAATAAGTGTCAAATTTATCGTATCTGTAAAATGACCAGTAAAAGTTGTTATATTGCACCCGGTTTTTCCCAAAGTTCATTTGGTGGCCATTATAAAATTGCCCATATATATTTGAGGAAATGAGGCTGCAAAAAATGAAAACTATTATTAATAAAGATTTATTCAAAACCCGGGAGCTAAAATTTTGTTATAAAAATAGATTATATTTTTGGTTGAATTTACCACAATAATATTAAAAGTTAAAGTTTGTTAACAATTATAACAGCTTATAAGTAATTATTACTTTTGTTTAGAATTATAATATTTGAAATCAGTAATAAATAAAATAGAGTTATGAAGAAATTATTTTTAAGTATCGTTTCTGTACTTATCCTATTAAGTTTTGTAAATGCACAACAAAAAGGGGCATTTATTTCATTTGAAAAAGAAATTCATGATTTTGGAAAAATTAAAGAAAGCGATGGTAAGGTAGAATATAAATACATATTTACTAACACTGGTGATGCTCCTCTAATAATTAACAAAGTAAAAGCATCGTGTGGTTGTACTTCTCCAACCTGGACAGAAAAACCAATTATGCCTGGACAAAAAGGTTTTGTTAGTGCTGTTTTTGATCCTGCCAGACGACCAGGGGCTTTTAATAAAAGTATTTTTGTAGAGACAAATACAAATCCCGGAAGAAAGATATTAAGAATAAAGGGCAAAGTGTTGCCCCGGGAAAAAACTATTGAAGATTATTACCCTAGAATTTTGGGTAAGTTAAGATTAGAAACTAACCATTTTGCTTTTGTTCGTGTATATAATAATCAGGTTAAAAAAGACACTTTGAAAATTTATAATTCTTCGGATTCAGATATGAAGATAACTTTTTCAAAACTCCCTGCTTATCTTAAACTTGATGTAGTTCCTACGGTATTGAAACCGGGAAAAAAGGGTTATATCTTAGGGACATATGATGGTTCAAAAGTAAACGACTGGGGTTTTATTACCAATAGAATTAATGTATTAATTAATGGAGAACACGGTAGCAGAAATTATATTACAATAAGTGCTAAAGTTGAGGAAGATTTTTCTAAACTAACTGAGAAAGAAATTGCAAATGCACCTCAAATCATATTTGAAAACAAAATATTTGATTTTGGAAAAACAAAGTCTAATGATAAAATTGAACATGTGTTCAAATATACTAATAAGGGTAAAAGCGATCTAATTATCCGAAAAATAAGGACAACATGTGGATGTACAACAGTCGCTCCTGAAAAAACAATAATAAAGCCTGGAGAATCAAGTTCTTTTAAAGCTATTTTTAACCCGGGATCACGCAAAGGAAGGCAAACAAAAACTATATATGTTATTAGTAATGATCCAAAAGCTTCGAATGAAAGATTAATAATAAAAGGTGAAATATTGAAAGAATAAAAATGTAATGATTAATATTAAATTGATGAAAATCAAAGAGTAGCTTAAACAAAAGCTACTCTTTTTTGTGTAATGTATAGTAAAATTTAAATGGAGGGTTTTATAAAAGTTCTCCTATTTTTTTATTTCTAGCTTTAGAAATCATAATTTCGCATAAAATATTATTATTATGTCGAAAAAAGATAACAATAATAAAAGGAAAGAATTTAAATCGGCTTTAAATGTGCAAAACGGAGTTGATCAACCTGAATCAATAAACCCTGATGTTATTAAAAAATTTCGTCTAAAGAAAAAGATACAACATACTGTCGATGAATATGTAGTAGGTATTTTAGAGGGAAACCGTACAATGCTTAGCCAGGTTATAACATTAGAAGAAAGTTCTTTAGTTGAGCAGAATAGGTTTGCTACAGAGATTGTTGAGAGATGTCTTCCTTATGCACAAAAATCTATTAGGATAGGTGTTACAGGTGTGCCTGGTGTTGGGAAAAGCACATTTATTGAAGCTCTTGGTAAATATCTAACTAAACAGGGAAGAAAAATTGCAGTATTAGCAGTTGATCCCAGTAGCGAATTGACGAAAGGAAGTATTTTAGGTGATAAAACAAGAATGGAAGAGTTAGCAAACGATCCAAGTGCTTTTATCAGACCTTCGCCATCGGCTGGGTCTTTGGGTGGTGTTGCAAAAAAAACTCGCCATACAATTATTCTTTGCGAAGCTGCCGGATTCGATACTATATTGATCGAAACTGTAGGTGTTGGACAATCAGAAACTGCAGTACATTCTATGGTTGATTTCTTTTTATTGTTAATGCTTGCAGGTGCAGGAGACGAACTTCAGGGAATAAAACGTGGCATTATGGAAATGGCTGATACTATTGCTATTAATAAGGCAGATGGTGATAATGTTAATAAAGCAGAAATGGCCAAAATAGAATATCGTAATGCTTTGCATCTATTTCCTCCTCCGGAATGTGGTTGGAATCCCAAGGTGCTTACTTGCTCATCGATCGATTTTACAGGAATCAATAAAGTTTGGAATACAATTACTGAGTATATTGAATATATAAAGGGAACGGGTTTTTTCGAGAAACAGAGAATGAGACAAGCTAAATACTGGATGTACGAATCTATTCACGAAGCACTTCGTGATCATTTTTATAACCAAAAGGGAATTCAAGATAAATTGAAATTGTTTGAAGAAAAAGTAGTTGATAGAAAAATGAACTCTTTTTTAGCTTCTAAAATATTAATAGAAGATTACTTTAAGAAATTTTAATAAAAAATTGAATATCCGCATGTTTACCTAAAATAGTTAATGATTTTCTTCATTTGCCCCATCCCTAAAGGGTGTGAAGAAAATCAATTTGCTCCCTTAAGGGTTAGGGGCAAACAAATTGATTTTCAATTAATTTGGTAATTCACAGATAATCATACGGATATTCAATATACAAAATATTTAAATATCTTAAATTCTAAATATCTGGAATTTTTTGTATGTTTATCGCTTATTATAAAAACTAAAAAATAAAATCATGAAAAAACTCTTTTATAGTATTATTACTATTGCCATTATGTTTTCTTGTACAATGCAGCCTAAGTACAAAATAGAAGGAAATATAAACGGTTTAAATTCTGGCTCGGCTGTGCTAAGTAAAGTTGTTGATAATGAACTTGTAACTGTCGATTCTGTTTCGATTGAAAATGGTGTTTTTGTTTTTAAAGGCACTGTGGATCAACCTGAATATTTTGTAATTACATTTGCCGACACTTTAGATGGTATTCAATTATTTCTTGAAAATATTAATATAACTATTACTGCAAATGTTGATAGTATTGGAGTCGCTACTGTTGAAGGTTCAGAACTTACTACTCTTTTTAATACTTTCAACGAAGAGTTACTTAAATATAATATGCAATTCAGAGCTCTTTATAATGAATATATTCAGGCAAATATGAGTGGTGATGCTGCGAGAGTTAAAGAAATTGAAGAAGAATATTCAAGTGTGGAGGAACAGCAAATTGCATATATAGAAAGCTTTGTTAAAGAGAATTCAAACACAGTTTTAGCTCCATATATAACTTTGAGATATATGTCTTATCGTATGGAAGTGGAGGAACTGGAAGAAATTACTAAAAATTTCAGTCCCGAATTAGCTGAATCACAATATGTAGTTACTTTGAATGAAAGAGTTGAATTAATGAAACGTGTTACTGTTGGACAACCTTATGTTGATTTTACTTTAAATGATACTACAGGAAGCCCTATGCCTCTTTCATCAATTATTGGCGACAAATATGTTTTAATTGATTTTTGGGCAGCATGGTGTAATCCTTGTCGTCAGGAGAATCCAAACTTAGTAGCTAATTATGCTAAATATAAAGATAAAGGATTCGAAATCTTTGGTGTTTCATTTGATAAAACTCGCGAAGCATGGATTATGGCAATTAAAGATGACGAACTTACCTGGCCACAAGTTTCTGATTTAAAATATTGGGATTCTGAAGCTGGTAAATTATATGCTGTTCGTTCAATTCCTCATAATGTTCTTTTAGATAAAGATGGAATAATATTAGCAAAAAATCTTCGTGGTGAAGATTTGGGAGCTAAGTTAGCAGAATTATTAGATTAAATATTTATTACCATATATTATCGGGAGTGTAAGAGTTTTCTTACACTCTTTTTTGTTTGCCTTGCATGCAAACATATCCAATGGATTACGTTCATTGATTTATGAATAAATATCCTGTCGCCTAATCGGAAGGAAGACAATGCGAAGTCAAGGGCGTTACTGGCAACGGTAGGGTCTGAAGGAAGATT
>JAUVLS010000219.1 GCA_030600625.1 Bacteroidales bacterium | reverse complement strand
AGGAAAAGTATCTATTAAATTTGATTATACCAGCTTACTTGATTCTACAATGAGTCCTATATTAAGTACAATTGAAGGTTATGGCAGAGTACAATCAAAAAGTATTCAGGTTGTAGATTCAAAAACATTCGATAAACTGGCTGATTTATTAAAATTAGGCGACAAGTTTAACAATGAGTTTGAAGATGTAAATATTAGTTTTAAAATTAAAAATGGCCGTATTACAGTCGAGCCGTTTGATATAAAAGTTGATGACATTAATATGCTTGTTGGTGGGTCGCATGGCATTGATCAAACTCTGGATTATAACCTTGTTTTAACTGTTCCCAGGAAATATTTTGGAACAGCGGCAAATGATGCTTTAGAAAGCCTGCTTGATGAAGCTGCCAAGAAAGGAGTGAAGATTGATGTATCTGAAAATATAAAAGTAAAAGCTAAAGTTATAGGAACAACTACTGATCCTAAAATTACTTTAAACTACACAGATGATTCTGGAGATGCAGAACAAAGTTTAAAAGATGAATTAAAGAAAAAAGCAAAAGAAGAATTAGAAAAAGAAGCACGAAAGGAACTTGAAGCACAAGCACAAAAAGTTATTGATGATGCCGAGAAAGAAGCTGCTAAAATTAAGCGTGAAGCTCGTGTTGCAGCGGATAAAGCTTTAGCCGAAGGTAATAAACAGGCCGATGCATTAGTGAAAAAAGCTTCTAAAGAAGGTATGTTGGCAAAAATTGCTGCTGAAAAAACTGCTGATGAACTAAAAAAGAAAGCAAAGAAAAAAGCAGATGACATTATAAAAGTTGCTGATAAAAAAGCTGATAATATTGTAGCTAAGGCAAGAGTGAAGGCAGCTAATATTAGAAAAGGACAGTAGAGTAGAATATGTATATAAAAAAACCTTCCAGTCCCGATATCGGGAGGAAGGTTTTCTTTATATAATAGAAATTAGATTTAGAATCTCTTTTCTTTAATTCTTGCTTTTTTACCGGTTAAACTACGTAGGTAGAAAATTCTTGCTCTACGAACTCTACCATGTTTGTTAACTTCAATTTCTTCAATAAATGGAGAATTTACCGGAAATATTCTTTCAACACCAATACCTCCTGAAATTTTTCTTACCGTAAAAGTTTCATTATGTCCGGGACTTCTTCTTTGAAGAACTACACCTTTATAATTTTGGATTCTTTCTTTGCTACCCTCTTTAATTTTATAGTGAACAGTAACAGTATCGCCAGCTTTAAATTCAGGAAATTCCTTTTTTACAGCGAATTCATTTTCAACAACTTTCATTAAATCCATCCTGATATACTATTTTTAAATTTTGTATTCGATTTTAACAGAGCGCAATATTACGAATATTTTTTGATAACTAATAATTTTTTTATTGAAAAATTGCCAGATATTTCAAAATATCTATCGCTTTGCAAAATGCAAATATCTTAATAATTTAATAATCAGTAAAATATTATTTTGATTAAGATTTTAATTTCATTAATATTTTGATATATAGGAATTTATAGTATTGTAAGTAATTTGCGAATAGGGCTTGAAAATAAGAATCTTTTAAACATTCTTAATTGACTATAAAAGCCATAATACCAAATTTATTTATCAGACATTTTGATATTAACTTGGTATAATAGACAATACTATGGTTGATGTTTTATTGTTAACTGAAAACTACCTTCTTAGAGGGTAAGTTGTTTATTGATATTTAAATTTTACTTTATTGGAAAATATACTCTTGTTTCCCATTTACTTTGATCAGGCTCTTGCATTGGATCTGTGATATAAACTTCCCAGGGCGAACCAATAATTTCAAGACCATTTTCGCTTATATACTTTTGCAATGCTTCGTATGTTGTTTTTACAGTATTGAAATGTCCAAAATGTGATGCCACTATAGTTTTGCTGGCAGGTAATTCAATAAATTTTATATTTTCATTTCCTGCTATTTTTTTATTAACCGGAAGTCCGCATTCAAGCATTGTATGTCCTTCAATTTTGCACGCATGGTAAATAGCAAACGGAGATCCTGTTATTTCAATATTATTATTTTTTAAATAAGCCATAAGAGTTGTGTACATATCAAACATTTTACTACTTAATTTATCCATTGCACACTGCTCTTTTATTGTTACAGCAAGTAAGCCTTCAAAATAGGTTTCCTGAATTTCACCAGTTCGTCCGGTCAAATCCGGTAAGCTTTCAACTAGTGATTTAAAATTGCTTAAACCTTTTTCAAACTGCGAACCTAAGGATTTATCCATAAACAATCCAAACCATTTTTCTATAGGATAAGATAAAGTTCCTTCAAGAGCCCAAATTATTTTAGTGCCTTTATCTGTTTTAATAAAGTTCCATATAACATCCGATTCCATACTTTGAGGCGCAATGAATTCAATTTTAGATTTTATTAGTTCATTTGGTACAAATTCTTTAATTGTAATTTTACCTTCTCCGATTATTTCTCCTTTCCATGAATATCCGGAACCAATCACTTCAGGTGTCATTTGAATATTCATTTTTGCTTCAGGATCCATTTCAATCCAAGGATCCCATTTGGCTCTTTGGTTCATGTCAATGGCAGTTTGAAAAATAACATTGACTGGTTTCTCCACAACAGTAGATCTTTCAACGTGAAAATCTGAAGGTAAAAACAAAGGAATAATTAAGAAAAGGGTAATAATAATTAAGATAATTATGCCAAGCCATTTTAAGAATTTCATGATTTATGGATTTAAAAGGTTTTTATCAAATTTACTAATATTAATAACAAAAATCCAGTATAAATTGTTTGGGGTAAACAAAAAAAACCGCTGAAAATCAGCGGCTCTTTCATATTATATATTTTACGGTATTTAATCAGTCATTAGTCTAAACCTTAAACCTTCTAGTGTCCGGCTTCACCTTTTACTTTAAATTTATCTCCGGTTTCCTGAATAATAAATTTATACCATTCTTCACCATAACCCGGTTGTTCAACTTTTGGAGTAACATATATACTACCTTCTGGTACAGGTCTTGCTTCTTTTACATTGCCATCCATAAACTTAGTAAATAAGTGAGCATAGAGTTTTTTCCATGTATTTACAGTTTTATTACCTTGATCAACTGAATAATTTGTAATAAATGCAACAGCTTGTTCAGGATTGTTTTTATACATTTCAGTAGCTGCTTTATCTATGCCTTTTACTTGTTCAATATATCCTAATTCAAGTTTGTCTTGAACTTTTTGAATTTCTGGAATCATAGCAGAATATCTTGTATATGCAAAATTAGAAACCTGGTTAAATACCCAGAAAGCAGCATTATCGCTATATTCCATTATTGATCCATTACCTACAGCATAAGTTTCAGGAACTTCAGTCATACCACAATACATTGGGTTGTAAACAGTTGAATAAGCATCGTCAACACTAAACCAAATAATTCCTCCTATTGGATCAGGTAACCAGTTACGGCTTTGTGTTACAAATGAAAAACCTGTTTGCTGTGTTGAAGTTGCTCTTTCGTTAAAATATTGTTGTCCTTCAACTTTCCAGTATAAAGGTCTCCATCGAACGATTGAATTATATGGACCGGCTCCAACATCTTTTGTCATGTCCATAGGAGTATTTTGATAGTAATCTCTCATTAAACCCATTACATCA
>JAUVLS010000081.1 GCA_030600625.1 Bacteroidales bacterium | reverse complement strand
GACTAATTTTTTAGCTGCATCATAATTTCCATCACCTTGTATTACTAATATTTCTTCTGAAAATTTAAGCATTGCTTCTTTTGTTTTATCGAAATCAATTCTATATTTCCCGCTTTTTTTATCACGGGTAAACGCTCCAAGCTCTTCAAAATAATAGAATCGTATCATATTAGCAACCCCCTGATCATTTGATATTCCAAAACGCACCGACCTGAATACATCGGCCATATAGGTAACGTAATTGTCCATTAAATCACCACTACTCATTTCGCCCATTTCATAGAGCTTAGTTACAAAAAATAAACTTAAAATATCATTTTTACATTCTCCTATAACATTGTTCTGTTCGTTTAAAGCATCGCTAACAGCACCTTTACCATTAACAGTACTTTTTATCCCTAAAGCACTTCCAACTTCATAAAACATTGTATTTTCAAAAAATGCTTTGAATTTCACATGTTTTAGTTGATCTTCTGCAATTAACAGCTCACTTATTGGCATTAGAATTTTTTCAAATTTTGCCTGCATAACATTTTTAAACTGTAGTTTTCTGCTTCCAACTTTTAGTTGTACTTGCCCATCAAGAGGTAATGTAATAGCTATTTTCTTGCTTCCTGTATTCCAATATCCTGAACAATTAATTACATCGTAAACCATAATATCCGATAATTCTCCGGGTATTTCTGTTTTATATTTAGCATCAACCGGAAGGTTTTGTTGTAAATATGGAAGTAATAGTGAATACTTATCCATGTTTTTACTTGATTGTTTATCTTTTACCAAAATCATTGATTGGTACGATGCCTTTGTATAGTATAACCTGTCTTCTAAATCTTCAATTGGCCCAACCACAAAATCGATTAAATTTTCTTTCATTTTCATCCAGGCAATGTCACTTTCGTAATAATCATCGGTAAGTAATGCTTCTGCACGCAATTCGAGATATTTCTTAAATCCTTCGTCTTCGGATAATGTTGCTGCTTTTTTCATTAAATCCGCTATCTTAACCAATTTTTCTTGATAAGCCTGATGATATGGTACTGTTTGTAAACTACCAAGTTCGTTTTTTCGGATAAGAGTATACGAATTATACTTATCTAAATCCGAAAACTCATCAAACTCTTGATATGACATATTTGTCGGATAAAAGTTTGCTCCATCGAACCTTTCACTTACGCCCTCAACAAATGGTTCCATTCCATTCAATCTATCCCAGGGACCATAATTGATTCCAAAATACTTCATAACTTTTTCATCAGTTATGAGCTTTTTTATTTCATCCTTTTTAGCACATGTTTGTGCCCAGTAAAGCTCATCAGTTAACTGTGCCGCTTCAAATAGCAGAGGTAGCATCTTTTTCTGATTCTCGCTTAAAATGCTTAAATCAGTTTCCAGTTTAACATCAGCATAATTAGCCAAAAGTTTTTCAATTTTAGTTTGAGACTTTAATTCTCCTTTTTTGTCCTTTTTTGAACACTGAACAAATACAAAAGAGAATAAGATTAAGCTGATGATTATTAATTTCTTTTGCATGATATAGGGTTTTAAGGTTATATTAAATTATATGAATATCGTATATAAAACAGAGACTGCAGAATTATTCAATTAAATATACGAAGAATTCTAATCCGAGTCAAATTATTCTAAAAATAACTTTATTACATATTAACAAAAACACCTGTAGTTAAAGGGCTTAACACAATAATTAAAACATTGCTAAAATTAATTCATTAATTGTAGTATTATGAAAATATTCTGTGAAAGGTGTTTTTTGTAAAGTTTTACGAATTGAATTCTCCTCGTGCTCAATTCCAACTAATAATTTTTGAATATTAGAAGTATCATATTCAGTTAAAAAGTCAGCCAAAATCCTTATGTCTTTTATAAACCCTTTTTCAATATTCATCTGAATTTCAAGATTCCCGTTTTTTGTCTCAACATACTTTTCAAAATTATATTTTGGCGAATACCCAAAATTCCATTCCCATGTTGAATATTTATCTTTAACTAGCTGATTGATTAGTTCAATATCATTTTTATTGTATTTATATATTTTGGCTTTGTCATCAGAATCCAAGATATAAGAAAGTATTTTATCGCGGAATTCCATTACAG
The DNA here is from genome assembly GCA_030600625.1 of Bacteroidales bacterium. The sequence continues at coordinate 4,375 of JAUVLS010000081.1, read as the reverse complement.
TCATTTTTTCTAATAAATAATCACTAATATTGGCAACCCTGCTTCTGACAGATTTTACACCTTTGTCATGATATTTTAAAGGGTTTACTTTTAAAGCCTGCGACAAATCACTCATAACAGATGAAAAAAGAAGTGTTCCATGATGTAAAACTCTTTTCTTAAATATATGCTCAGCATTTCCGGAAATCTTTTTACCATCAACCATAATATCATTTCTTCCTTCAAATCTTGCATTGATACCTAATTGATGCAAAACTTCAATTATTGGTTTTGTATATTTTTTAAAATCAACAAGATTATCGTCTCCTTCCACATTTTGAATAAATGTAAAATTTAAATTACCTAAATCATGAAAAACAGCACCTCCTCCTGACAACCGACGAACTACATCAATATTATGCTCTTTTACATATTCAAAATTTATTTCAGCTAAAGTATTTTGATGCTTTCCAACTATAATAGAAGGTTTATTGCGCCAAAGCATGAAGCAATTTTCTTTAAAATTCCTTAAAATATATTCCTCTGCAGCAAGATTAAAATATGGATTGGTTTTATTGTTTTGAATACAGAGCATTAGCTCATTATTTTTAATTGCTTTCTAACAGCAAAGTAGATAATTTGTTCGCTTCTGTTATACAATTTAAAAAAGCATTTAGCTATTAGCTTTTAGCCTTTAGAATAATTAGTGCCAATGGCTAAAATCTAATAGCCAATAGCCTAGTTCTTTATACTTCAAACATTAAAATAAAGCTAAACATGTAATAATTCAAAAAAAATGAAAACTTAAGGATATCTACTTAAAATGTTTTGATAATTTATGTAAAGTAAAATTGTGTAATAAATAAACTAAATAACCTATAAGGCTTCCCAATGCTGCACCTCCTAAAATATCAACGGGAAAATGAACACCCAGATAAATTCGGCTATAAGAAACTATGGTAGCCCAAATAAAAATGAATATCGAAAAATACTTGTATTTAAATAATTTGGATAAGAAAACAGCCACAGCAAATGTATTTGCAGCATGTGATGACACAAATCCGTATTTCCCTCCACATTTATTTTTCACCAGATGAACTATATCTTGCAATTCAGGAGTATGGCAAGGTCGTAAACGTTGGAATACTTCCTTAAATCCATGAACTGAAATTTGATCGGCAAGAATAACAACAATTGCAATAAAAATAAAAGATACAATCGCTTTCCATCGAAACTTATAAATGATATAAATTATTATAATCGCGTACATGGGAATCCATGATTTTGACCCGGAAATCCACCACATAATTTTATCCCAAAAAGGAGAATTTATACCATTTAAAAAGATAAAAAATTGCGTGTCCAGATTATTAAGCAATTCAAACATTATATTTATTTAAAGAAGTTGTGCCCAGATTAAATCTTTTAATTCCTGAATTCCTTTTTGTGCAACAGAAGAAATAAACAAATGAGGAATATCCGGTAAATCTTTTTTTATTTCCTGGATTAATTCATCGTCAAGCATATCAGATTTTGAGATTGCCAGAACTCTTTTTTTATCTAATAATTCAGGATTATATTTTTCTAGTTCTGATAACAATGTTTTGTACTCATCATGAATATCATCACTATCGCAAGGAATCATAAACAGCAACATTGAATTTCGTTCAATATGTCGTAAGAATCTTAATCCTAAGCCTTTCCCTTCGTGTGCTCCTTCAATTATTCCCGGAATATCGGCCATAACAAACGACTGCATATCACGATACTGAACGATTCCCAAATTAGGAACTAATGTTGTGAAAGGATAATCTGCAATTTTTGGCTTAGCTGCCGAAACAACCGAAAGTAATGTTGATTTTCCGGCATTCGGAAATCCAACAAGTCCGACATCAGCAAGAAGTTTTAACTCCAAAATATTCCAGCCCTCTTTCCCATCTTCTCCGGGTTGAGCATAACGAGGCGTTTGATTCGTAGAGGTTTTAAAATGAGTATTTCCTAATCCTCCTCTACCACCGTTTAGCAATACCTTTTCTTCCTTATCTTCTGTTATTTCGAAAAGCACTTCGTTTGTTTCTGCATCCTTTGCAATCGTACCTAAGGGTACTTCAACAAAAACATCCTTACCATCAGCACCAGTTCGCTCCGAACTCCCCCCGGCCATACCACTGGTCGCAAAAATATGTTTTTTGTATTTAAAATGCAGTAAAGTCCAAAGCTGAGCATTCCCTCTTAAAATAATATTACCGCCACGACCACCATCGCCTCCATCAGGGCCACCTTTAGAAATAAATTTTTCACGATGTAAATGCGGAGAACCTGATCCTCCCTTACCTGATCTGAAAAATATTTTTACGTAATCAACAAAATTCGACCCTGCCATTTATTTATATCTTTCTATTGTAGTACAAATTTTATCAAATATAACATCAATTTCTCCAATTCCATTAACAGATTCAAATTTTCCAAAGGATTTATAATAATCCTCTACAGATGCTGTTCTTTGATTGTAGATTTCAATTCGTTTCCGAATAATTACTTCTTTTCTATCGTCTGGTCTGCCAGACTTTTTAGCGCGATTAATTAAACGTTTAACCAGTGTGTTTTCTTGTACTTCCAAAGAAATCATAACATTAACATCACCACCATATTTTGATAAAATCCCGGAAAATTGTTCTGCCTGAAATGTTGTTCTTGGAAACCCGTCGAAAATAAATCCATTAGAGTTTTTATGATTACTCAATTCCTCTTTAATTATTTCCAGAGCCATTTCATCGCTTACATAATTACCATCATCAATAAATTTTTGAGCTTCGATTCCTAGTGGTGTTTGCGCTTTAATTGCCTTACGTAAAACTTCGCCGGTTGAAATATGAATTAAATTGTATTTATCAATGATTTTTTGAGACTGCGTACCTTTTCCTGCACCCGGAGGCCCAAATAGAACAATATTTAACATTTTGACTTTCTAATTTCAAGATTATAACCCAACCATTATATTTATGAAGGTATCAGTTTTTCAATTTTTTTTTGAATTTCGAATAATGATTACTTTCAGTGAAATCGCTTCGCTAAGTTAACGAATATCGAATTATGAAGTAAGCTTTTAAAACATTTATACTAAAATCAAAAATCATTATTCTTTAATCGATATTCTTAAATCAATTATTATATTCTTATAGAAATATTAGCTTAATCACTATTATTAAAACACTAAGAAACCAGTGTATAGATATCCGGAAAATTTCTTCCAAGGCCATCGTAGTCTAGGCCATATCCAACAATGAAATCATTAGGAATTTCCATTCCTATATAATCGATTTTAAAATCTTTCTGATAAGCTTCCGGTTTAAATAATAAGGATGCAACTTTTACACTTGCAGGCTCAAAACTTTTTAACTGTCCAAGTATTTGCTCAATGGTAATTCCGGTATCAACAATATCTTCCAAAACAATTACATCTCTTCCTTCAATTGATTCATTAACACCTATTAATTGTCTTACAGAGCCTGTTGTAGACGTTCCTTTATAAGAAGTTAATTTAAGAAACGTAACTTCACAAGTAAAATCAATATGTTTAAACAAATCGGCTGTAAACATAAAAGAACCATTTAGAATACTAATAAATAACGGAATATTTTTATCCTTATAATCTTTATTTATTTCTTTTGCCATTCCTGCAACAACCTCTTGTATCTTTGCAACTGATATTGATACTCTAAACTCTTTATCTTTTAGTTTAACTTGCTTCATTTTGATAATGATTTAATTAACTATTTTTGAACACTTTAGGTATTAATGAAGCTATAGTTTAAATGTTGTTTTAGGACTAAAGTCCTTTGTGTTTGTGTTTACTAACCCCAGCCTTAAGGCTGGGGTTACAGAAACTTTATGATTATTGGGCTTCAGCCCTACACCGTTTACAACACTATATTAAGCTTGAGCTATTAACAATTACCTGATTTATGCTAAATAAATTTATTAATATTACCTTTGTAAAACTGTTTAAAAATATTAAAAATCTATTTTTAAATAGATTGCGAAAATACGAATTAATGCTTTAAATATTATTTTATTACTAAAAAAACTTAAACTCCAAAATGAAAGCAAAAGTAAGTATTATCATGGGCAGTACATCAGACCTGCCGGTAATGGAAAAAGCAGCAAAAATACTTGATGAATTTAAAATTCCTTTTGAGATAAATGCATTATCAGCACACAGGACTCCTGAAGAAGTTGAAAAATTTGCAAAATCTGCAAAAGAAAAAGGTATTGAGGTAATAATAGCAGGTGCAGGAATGGCGGCTCATTTACCGGGAGTTATTGCAGCAATGACAAGTTTACCCGTAATCGGAGTTCCAATTAATGCAACATTGGATGGAATGGATTCATTATT
>JAUVLS010000153.1 GCA_030600625.1 Bacteroidales bacterium | reverse complement strand
AAAAGCAAATCGATGATACTTAAATTGGGTATGAATCCGTATTTTTCCTGAAATACCTGAGTATATTCAACTATTTTAAAATTGGGGTCTACATACTCTTTTTTGGGATGAATTTTTTCTCTAAGATCATCAAAATAATTATCTTGCTCATCATAATATTTATCTGTAAATTTTAAATTAACATCAATATCTAAATATTCTAATACCATATTCTGTATTTCAATATTAAAATCGAGTAAGAATTTATATTTCTTTTCATAAAATGGTTTTAAATCATCTTCGTAAAACTCAAAAAACGGTGACGACCGATATGCTGATTCTATTGATTTCCAATGCAATTTTTGCCAATTGGTATCATAATCAATTAACAAATCTTTAATTTTTGTTTTAAGGGATATTTTCTTTACCGGGATTGATAATGATAATTCTCCATTTGCACCATAAATTTTACATCTGTTCCTGTAACTCTGCTTTATAAAATTTTCGTGTTTTTCAATAAATACCTCATCATATTTAAATAGCTTAGTAAAATACTGAATTGGAGCCAGATATGCAGTCGCTAAAAGAACTTTCTTACTCATGGTTTCTTTGTAAAAAAAATACCGGACAGATAACTATCCGGCACAAAGGTATGTAGTATTTTATTAATGTATTAACGAAAACATTCTGTTCCAACGAATTTTATTTACAAATTGCTGATCTTTATCTAGCGACAACCAAATAAAAATAGCTTTTCCTACAACATGATCTTCAGGAACAAAACCCCAATATCTTGAGTCGGCCGAATTATGACGATTATCTCCCATCATAAAGTAATAATCCATTTTAAAAGTGTATGAATCAACTTTTTTATCATTAATAAATATTTCGCTACCATCTACTCTTAGTTTATTGCCCTCGTAAGTTTCAATTATTCTATAATATAATGGCAAATTATCTATATTTAAATCGATAGTTACACCCTTTTCAGGTATATATAATGGTCCGAAATTATCCTCAGTCCAGGAATAATCTGAATTGAAAGGAAAAATGGAAATATTAGCCATATTAATATTTGTATTCTCGTATTTAGAAACTGCTGAAACAGCCGGAAAATTCTTAAGATTTTCAACATTCTCAGTTGTTAAAGGTAGCTCGTATAGTGAACTTGAAGCAATATATCTCCTGTCATCAACAGCAATATTTAAACGTTCAAAATATTTTGAATTGATTTGTTTTCCATTAGTTTTTATAAAATAATCGTATTGCATATCTTCAAAATGTGGCTGTTCCTCGCCGTTTATATAAACCTGGCTATGAATAATTTTTAAGCTATCACCGGGAATTGCAACACAACGTTTAATGTAATTTTCGCGTTTATCAACCGGTCGAACAGTAATATTAAACTGATCCCAAATATAATCCCTTGCGATAGCTTTATAACTCTCAAAAGATTTTAGAGGATCACCCTGCTGAATATCTCTGCGTTTTAGTCCATCAGCGGAATTTCTTGTAATTGAATAATAATCTTGTTCTTGCATTTCTAAAACAACCGTATCGCCTGCGGGGAAATTAAATACTACAATATCATTTCTTTTAATATCTCCAAAACCTGCAATTCGTTTATACGGTTTTTTTATCCACTCTACGTATGACTTTTTAGATTTTGTTAAGGGTAAAGTATGATGAGCAAAAGGAAATGAAATAGGCGTGTTAGGAAGTTTTGGACCATAACTTACTTTGCTTACAAAAAGATAATCGCCAACCAATAAAGTTTTTTCCATTGATGATGTTGGAATTGTATATGCCTCAATTAAAAACATACGTATTAAAGTGGCGGCAATTACTGCAAAAATTAATGCATCAACCCATTCAATTAAAGCATTTTTCTTTTTAGATTCACCAGGCTTTTTCCAGAATGCCCAATTCACAAATTTAGTTAAGTGCATATCAATAATAATTGGTATACCAAATAAAAACCAATAGTTTTTTATCCAGATTACCCAAAGCAGATAAATTATAATTGCTACTCCAAACTTAAAGTACTTGTTTTTTAAAATTTCTTTTAGTGTCATTTTATTTTGCTTGTATATTAAATTTTTAATAAATCGTCCATTGAATAATAACCTTTTTTACCAATTATAAATTCAGCTGCTAAAATTGCTCCTAATGCAAATCCTTTTCGGCTTTTAGCATCATGTTCAATCATAATCTTATCAAAAGGCGAATCATAAATAACCTTGTGATTTCCCGGAACATTTCCTTCTCTAAATGATTTAACAGCAATTGCCTTGTCGGAATTTTCCTGTTCCTTTTCCCAATTATTTTTTCTTTCAATATTTTCAATTAAACCTTCGGCTAAAGTAATTGCAGTTCCACTCGGAGCATCCATTTTTTGTGTATGATGTGTTTCTTCAACTCGAACATTATAATCAGTGAAATTATTCATTATTTTTGCCAGGTGTTTATTAAGCTTAAAAAATAAATTTACACCTATACTATAATTTGATGCATAAAAGAATGTGTTATTCTCATTTTTACATCTTTCAAGCACATCATCAAATTTTTCCAGCCATCCTGTAGTTCCACTAACAACAGGGATGTTATTATCAAAACATAAATTTATATTAGAAAAAGCACTTTCAGGCACCGAAAATTCAATTGCAACATCTACATTACTAAAGTCATCTTTAGTTAATGACTTAATATTATTTTCATCGATACGTAAAATCACATTATGATTTCGCTCTCGGGCAAGTTTTTCTATTTCTTTACCCATTTTCCCGTATCCAATAATTGCTATATTCATTTCAAATTAGTTAGTGTGCAAGATATTTAAATCCTTACAAAACTTTCAATAATTATTCTTAAAAAATGTTAATTCGTTTTTATGATTTGTAAATATAAAAAAAGGGAAACATAATAGCTTCCCTTCAACAATATATTATAGAAATAATTTATTTCTTAACAGTTTTTATAACTTCAGCAAAAGCTTTGGGATGATTCATTGCTAAATCGGCTAATACTTTTCTATTAAGTGCAATACCCTTTTTATTTAATTTACCCATGAATTCAGAATAAGACATTCCGTGTTCGCGAACACCTGCATTAATTCTTTGAATCCATAAAGCTCTAAAATTTCTTTTCTTGGTTTTTCTGTCTCTGTATGCGTAGGTTAATCCTTTTTCGAATGCATTTTTAGCAACAGTCCAAACATTTTTTCTTCTTCCAAAGTATCCTTTGGTGTGCTTCAACACTTTTTTTCTACGTGCTCTTGAAGCAACTGAATTTACTGATCTTGGCATAATTTTCCGTTTTGTGAACGATTAGCGGCCTCTTCTTTTTCGGCTCTTATTTCGGCTAATTCATCCTGGTTAAATACTAATAAATAATTTTAATTAAAAGATTACTTCATTGATAAACACAACTTAATGTTGTTTTCATCAGCCTTATGTACTTGTCCTGTAGCAGTCAGATTTCTCTTTTGCTTTGTAGTTTTTTTAGTCAAAATGTGACTTTTAAAGGCATGTTTTCTTTTAATCTTCCCTGAACCGGTAATGCTAAATCTTTTTTTAGCTCCCGATTTTGTCTTCATCTTTGGCATTTTACTTCAAATTTAAAATTTAAATATATTATTTTTTCTTAGCAGTTTTTGGTGCTATAAAGATTATCATTCTTTTCCCTTCAAGCTTAGGTAACTGTTCAACTTTTCCATAATCTTCCAGATCCTGGGCTAATCTTAACAGAAGTATTTCACCCTGTTCTTTAAACAAAATTGAACGACCTTTAAAAAACACAAATGCTTTTACTTTTGCGCCATCATCAAGAAATTTAATGGCATGCTTTAACTTAAACTGGTAATCATGCTCATCGGTTTGTGGGCCGAATCTAATTTCTTTTAGAACTACTTTTTGTGTTTTAGCTTTAAGCTCTTTTTGCTTTTTCTTTTGCTGATAAAGAAACTTCTGATAATCAATTATCTTACAAACCGGCGGGTCGGCGTTCGGTGAAATTTCAACCAAATCAAGCTCTAAATCATCTGCAAGTTTTAAAGCTTCTTGAATAGAGTAAACATCAGGTTTTTCAATATTATCCCCTACAAGCCTGACTGCATTTGCACGTATAAAATTATTTATTTTATGTGCCGGCTCGGCTTTTTTGAATGGTCTTCTTTGTCTTGGTCTCGGTCCTGCTATGACTCGGTCCTCCTAATTTTAGTTAATAATTAATTTATTTTATATGCTTCAGTTTGAGCTTTTACTTCTTTATTAATTAAGTCTGCAAATTCTTTAAGTTTCATACTTCCTTTATCTCCATCACCCTGCACACGCACCGAAACTGTCTCACTCTCAACTTCTTTCTCACCAACAATAAGTAGATAAGGTATGCGTTTTAACTCATTATCACGTATCTTTTTACCTATCTTCTCGTTACGGTCGTCAATTAATGTGCGAATATCGCAATTATTTAGGAAATTCAAAACTTTTTCGGCATAATCATTATGTTTTTCACTGATTGGAAGAACAACTACCTGATCGGGAGTTAACCATAATGGAAATTTCCCGGCAGTATGCTCAATTAAAACAGCAACAAATCTTTCCATTGATCCAAAAGGTGCTCTGTGTATCATCACGGGGCGATGTTTCTTATTATCAGCACCAACATATTCTAATTCGAATCGTTCCGGTAAATTATAATCAACCTGAATTGTTCCTAACTGCCATTGGCGTCCAAGTGCATCTTTAACCATAAAATCAAGTTTTGGCCCGTAAAATGCTGCTTC
>JAUVLS010000173.1 GCA_030600625.1 Bacteroidales bacterium | reverse complement strand
ATTGATTTTTCCGCTGACGTTTGAAATAATTTCATTTTGCATTTTCATTGCTTCAAGAATAAGTAAAGCTTCTCCTTCTTTTATTATTTGATCTTCTTCAACAAAAAACTCAACAATTTTACCTGGCATTGGTGCTTGTATTCGTTCAATCTTCGATTCTTCTTTGTTATTAGCAAGGTACTTACGTCTTTTATACGAAAAAGGTGTTTCAACAGAAATTGGATAACTTACACCATTCACAAGAACCTCATATTTATTTTGATTTTTTTCAATAATATTAACAAGATATTTTTTCTTTTTCCAAATTATATAAACAAAACCTTGCTTGTCGGTGATAATTTCAATTGGTATATTCTCTTTACCTTGTTTAATATAAAGTTCTTTTGGATTAATAAATTCATATTTTTTATTATTCCCTGTGCATGAAATAAATTTTTGTTTGCTATTTTTTGATTTTGAGAATATCATAATGTCAAGCTTTTTTATAATGATTTTAATCTTTTATTCATTAACCAGGGAGTTATGTTCTTTCCCTTTTCGTAATCAACAAATGTTTTATCTTCTATATCGAGTTGGACACTGTGATTAAGTGCCGCCCAGAATGCTGCAATCATTTCTTCATCTGTCTCTTGATAATACAATTGCTTCATTTCCTTTTGAATAAACGATGTGGAAATATCTCCCTTTTTAAATTTAGGATGATTTAATACTGCTTTACAAAAAGGTATCGTTGTTTTAATCCCTTGAATCTGAAGTTTGTTTAGAACCAACAAAGAATTATTAATTGCTTTTTCCCGTGTTTCACCATGGCAAATTAATTTTGCAAGCATTGAATCAAAATTCGCATTTATATTAGAACCTTCTGTAACACCAGTATCGAATCTGCAATTTTTTCCTTTCGAAATATTAATCTTTTCAATTGTGCCAAGATAAGGTGTAAAACCTGACTGAACATCTTCTGCATTAATTCTGCACTCAATAGCCCATCCATTTAATTTTACATCTTTTTGTTTTACTAAAAGTTTTTCGTCTTGAGCAATTTTAATTTGCCATTCAACTAAATCGAATCCTGTTACCATTTCTGTAACAGGATGCTCAACCTGAATACGGGTATTCATTTCCATAAAATAATAATTACCCGACTCATCCAGAAGGAACTCAACTGTTCCGGCATTTCTATAATTTGATGCTTTTGCAATATTAATAGCTGATTCGCCCATTTTGGTTCGTAACTCTTCATTTAGAGCAATAGAAGGTGATTCTTCTATTAATTTTTGATGTTTTCGTTGAATTGAGCATTCTCGTTCACCTAAATGAATAATATTTCCATGGTGATCGGCGAGAATTTGAAATTCGATATGGCGCGGACTTCTAACGTATTTTTCCATAAATACAGATGAATCGGCAAATGCTTTTTCGGACTCGTTTTGAGCTAAACGAAGCATCTTTTCTATATCTTTAATGTTCTCAACAATGCGCATACCTCGACCACCACCACCAGATGCTGCTTTTATTATCACAGGTAAACCAATTTTTTGTGCTAATTGTTTGGCGTGTTTAATATTTCGAATATTTCCGTTACTGCCTTCAAGTAATGGAACATTATGGTTTGAAGCCAATTGTTTCGCTATGGTTTTATTTCCTAATTTATAAATAGAGTCAGGAGAGGGCCCTATAAAAATAATCTTTTCATCAATACACTTTTGAGCAAAATATGGATTTTCGGCTAAATAACCATAACCTGGATGAACAGCGTCAATATTATATTTTTTAATTGAATTAATAATTCTATCAATATCTAAGAATTCAGGAATATCAGTAGTATTTTCTGTTAGATCAATAATCTCATCCATAAATTGCAAATAATATGCACTTGGCTCTTTGGATGTTTTTAAACCGTAAGTCCTAATGCCCATCTTTTTTGCAGTTTCCGAAATACGGATTGCAATTTCTCCTCGGTTAGCTATTAATATTGACTTTATTTTTTTCATTTTTCATTTTCAATTCGCAATTCATAATTATCATAAAGGTATATTCCCATGCTTCCTTGAAGGTTGGTCAACATACTTGTTTTCCAAAGTTTCAAAAGCAGTTATTAATTTTTTACGAGTTTCGGCGGGATCAATTACTTCGTCAATGTAACCTTTTTCATCGGCAATATATGGATTTGCTATTTCACTCCTGTATTTCGTAGCTAACTCTTTTTGTAATTTCTTTGGATCTTCAGCTTCCTGTAATTCTTTTTTATAAAGTATTGAAACAGCACCCTCAGGTCCCATCACAGCAATTTCGGCAGTTGGCCAGGCAAAGCTATAATCACCACCAATATTCTTACTGTTCATTACACAAAAAGCTCCTCCATAAGCTTTTCTAAGAATTACAGTTATTTTCGGAACCGTTGCTTCGCTATACGCAAATAATAATTTTGCTCCATGTTTTATTATACCGTTATATTCTTGATCAAGACCGGGTAAAAATCCGGGAACATCTTCAAGTGTTAAGAGAGGTATATTAAAAGAGTCACAAAACCGAATAAAACGAGCAGCTTTGATTGAAGAATTAATATCAATTACTCCAGCGAGAACTTTAGGCTGGTTAGCAATAATACCAATAGCTTTTCCTTGTAATCTGCCAAAACCTACAACAATATTTGGCGCAAATAGCTCAGAAACTTCAAAAAATGAATCTTGATCAATAACTAATTTAATTACTTTTTTTACATCATAAGGTTTGTTAGGATCATCAGGAACAATTGCTCTTAGTTTATCAATATTTTTTTCTTGTTCAGTTTTTGTGTCAATATATGGAGGGTTGGCCATATTATTTGAAGGGAAAAAAGATAAGAGTTTTTTTACACCAAGAATTGCATTTTCTTCGTCCTCATATATAAAATTGGCTACACCACTTTTTCTGGCATGAACTTCAGCACCTCCAAGTTCGTCGAAGCTTACATTTTCATTTAAAACTTCTTTAACAACATCGGGTCCGGTAAGAAACATAAAACTTGTTTTTTTTACCATGAAAACAAAATCGGTTAAAGCAGGTGAGTACACAGCACCTCCAGCTGCTGGACCTAATATCATAGATATTTGTGGAATTATTCCTGACGACTGGATATTACGATGAAAAATACTTGTATAGCCAGATAAACTAGCAACTCCCTCTTGAATACGAGCACCACCAGAATCATTTATACCAATAATCGGAGCTCCAACTCTTAACGCTAAATCTTGAACTTTAATTATTTTTTTCGCATGAACTGCACCAAGTGATCCTCCCATAACTGTAAAGTCCTGGGAATATACATACACTATTCTGCCGTTAATACGTCCGTGTCCAATAACGACACCATCCCCAAATGCTTCATCAATTTTTCCAAAGCCAGTGTCCGGCGTTGCAGAGGTGACAAAAGCATCCAATTCTTCAAAAGAACCTTCATCAAAAAGCAATGCAATACGCTCCCGTGCATGCAATTTACCCTTAGCATGTTGTTTCTTATTTTTTTCAGGACCGTTCTGAACTTTAAATCGTTCAACCCTGTTTAGGAAGTCTTTGTAGATTTTACCATTAATATCCATATGCCTTGGATTAATTATATACTATATGTTTTAGAACACATTTAAATTTTTAAGCACAATTTTGTTATTATTCGTAATTTGTTGTTCAATAAGATTTTACCGATTAAATTGTTTTTGAAATACTCTTTTTGTGCCTAAAATATTTAAATTTTATGGATATAAATATATAAAATTAATGTTATAGTCAATTTTTTTATGCTAAAAATTAACTAACAATTGTTTAGTCTGGATAGTCATTCCCAATGTTTTATGTATCGCGAAAGACACTATAATATCCTGTTTATAGGAAGTTTGAAAATATGTTCGAAAATTTCAATCGTTTGCAAAACACCATATAGTTTTAGTTGACAACTAACATTCTTATTCACTTTAGGTGGATTAAAATTTGAAAAATCAAATTGAATATTTAACTTGATGAGTTTATAAATCTTACGTACTATGAAAAAGCTTATTACATTATTATTGTTTTCTATTTTCATTCAGGCAAATGCACAAGAGTTTACCTATAAAGAAAAGAAAGAGCTTAAAGGTTATTCTGATTATATTATGGATAGTAAGTTTTCACCTTTCAGAAATTACTTTGCTTTAACAATTGGTAATAATACCCTTGAGATTTATGATAAAGACTGGAAGAAAATATTTAGTCACCAGGGAAATCCTAAATCAGTCGGAGGTCATATCTCATTCTCGCCAGATGAAAAATATTTAGCTTATGCCAAATATAAAAGTGATAATGATATTGCCATAATACGACTTAAAGACCGAAAAGTAATTCAGGTATTAAATGGTCAT